>NZ_JAQMTM010000120.1:0-21236 GCF_028331085.1 Anabaena sp. CS-542/02 | reverse complement strand
TCATAAAGGTGGGCGCATTCAACAACTGATTGAGTACGCAGGGTGTGAAGTGGTGTACCTACCACCTTATTCTCCAGACCTGAATCAGATTGAAAAATGTTGGTCTTGGTTAAAAAGTCGAATCCGCAAAAAACTTGAGCAGTTTGATTCTTTACGAGATGCCATTGAGGATGTCTTACTTTTTGCGTCCTAACCTCCTTGGCGGTTGCTATAGTAACTACGGCTGAGTAACTTAATATTTGCCCATAACTGCCAAGCATCCTAGATAGATGTGATCTAAGATGCTAGAGAATAAAAAAATTGTTGCAGATACAACAATTATATGATATAATATTCCAATTAATCTAAGTTTATTTGGCGGCGCAAATCTTTAAACTAGCTGGGTCACCGGGGTCACCTTGTACTAACACACCGCGCTCATTTGCGTGCAAGTGCCGGAGAATTTTGTAAATTGCCTCAACTTTCTCAGATGCGCCAGCTTTTTCGGCTATTTCTTCCAGAGACAGGCCTGTTTTTTGCTGTTGCAATACAGCCACTACCTTTGATTGTAACTCCAGAATAGCCGCCGCAGCTTTTTTACCAGCTTCTACTCCTGGTTGATGGTAGGCGTTGATATTTACCAAACTGGCGTATAAACCAACAGCACGTTCATACAAAGCAATTAACGCCCCCACTGTTTTGGGGTTGACTTGGGGAATAGTCACTGTAATAGAATCCCGTTGATTTTCGTACAGCGCTTGTTGACTTCCTAAGAGAAACCCAGAGAGAAAATCTCCCGATGTAACTCCAGGTTCAATTTCTAAAGATTTCCCTTGACGGTCTTCTAAGACTTCAATGAAAGTAGCAAAGAAATTCGGTACACCCTCACGTAATTGCTGGACGTAAGCGTGTTGGTCTGTGGAACCTTTGTTACCGTAAACCGCGATACCTTGATAAACAGTCTTACCGTCCAGGTCTTTTTCTTTACCTAAAGACTCCATTACCAGCTGTTGCAAATAGCGACTAAATAACAACAAGCTGTCCTTGTAAGGTAAGACAACCATATCTTTTTCACCCTTACCATTACCGGAAAAATACCAAGACAAAGCCAACAAAGCCGCTGGGTTATTTTTCAAGTTTGGGACGCGGGTAGCGTCATCCATTTCTTTCGCACCCTCTAGCATAGCGTGAACGTCAATGCCTTGTAATGCGGCCGGTACTAGTCCCACAGCGGACATTGCTGATGTGCGTCCTCCCACCCAGTCATACATGGGAAATCTGGCTAACCAGCCTTCATTTTTGGCGACTTGATCTAAGTTACTATCAACGCTAGTAATCGCAACAGCGTATTGAGCAAAGTCTAAATTCTTGGCTGCATAAGCGGATTTAACTTCAATCATCCCATTGCGTGGTTCCGGTGTTCCCCCAGATTTGGAGATGACTAAAACCAAAGTTGTAGCTAGGGTATTTTGCAACCGAACCAGAACACGGTCAATACCTGCGGGGTCTGTATTGTCGATAAAGTGAAGGTTCAGGGGTGGAAAATCAGGACTGAGGGCCTCAGCCACAAATTGCGGTCCCAGGGCAGAACCACCAATACCAACAGATATAATATCGGTAAACCGGCTGGCTTGGGGAGGATGAACAGCACCTGTGTGGACTTTTTCCGCAAAGGCTTCAATTTGCTCTAGGGTTTGGACAATTTCTTGGGTAAGTTCTGGTGTGGGTGCTAAATCAGGATTTCGCAACCAGTAATGTCCTACCATGCGGCCTTCGTCAGGATTTGCGATCGCACCCTTTTCTAATTCCGCCATATCCGCAAACGCTTTGTCAAACTTCGGCCGCAACGAATCCACAAAAGCATCATCAAACCCCATGCGACTGATGTCTAAGTAGAGTCCTAATCCCTTGTGGAAATATAACCAGTTTTGGTATCGTTGCCAAAGTGCCTTCGCATCCATAGGGAAATCTCAAATAAAGTATTGCTTCAAAAACAAGTTTAATGTAAGGTCAGAGCCATCCGGTGCCTAGCCTTATACAGTTTTCAATGTTGGGTATGGAGCATCCCATTAATCCAATTAATTAGTGATGCTTCCCAAAATTATTGTACCTTACCGTTCACCCTTCCCTACCATAGGACAGAGTTATAGAGTAAGACATGGTGATAGTGTATTAAATAAATTACTATGGTTGAATATCTCACTTTTTTAGCAATTTCTACCACAATCTTCGCCCTGTTTGGTTTGGGACTCAATCTACAGTGGGGATATACAGGGTTAATTAACTTTGGTCATATTGCTTTTATGACTCTGGGGGCTTATACCACAGTTTTGCTAAGTCTCCAGGGTATCCCCTTACTGATATCAGCAATCATAGGAGCAATAGTAGCAGCTTTATTAGGTTTAATTATTGGTTTTGCTACTCTGCGCTTACGGGAAGATTATCTGGCCATTGTCACCATTGGGGTAGGAGAATTAATTCGTTTAGTGGTGAACAATCAAGAATTACCTGTGAGGGATACCTGGATATCTGGGGCTTTTGGTGTCCAAAGTTACCCTATACCCTTATCTACAACCCCCAATTTGTTTTTTAGACTGGTGATGATGGGATTGCTCACAGTGTTGGCGCTGGCTACTTTTTGGTGTTTGTGGCGATGGGTTCGCGCCGCTCACAAATCTGTGTTAGCCGATTCTCGCAAAACTGAGAGTAAAAAGCAAGAATTAGTTTCGCGCTGGGGAGTAGGGATTATATTCGCCCTGCTGACAGCAGCAATTTATATTTCTGGTTTGATTGGCTTGTATGATTATAAACCCGCCGCCGGTTTGATGCTGTTGTCACTGTTGGTATTAGGATTTGTATTGTGGCGGTTAGAAATTCTAGTGCGATCGCCTTGGGGACGGGTGCTTAAAGCTATCCGTGAGGATGAAGAAGTCCCCAAAGCCATGGGTAAAAATGTTTTTTGGTATAAAGTCCAATCCCTGATGTTGGGAGGTGCGATCGCTGGTATCGCTGGGGCTTTCTTTGCTTGGCAACTTAGCGCTATTTACCCTGATAATTTTCAACCACAGCTAACCTTTGATGCTTGGATTATGGTAATTTTAGGCGGTTCTGGTAATAATATTGGCACCATCTTAGGCGCGGTCATTTTCTTTACTTATGATGCCATGACGAGAGAATTTTTACCGAGAATTTTCACAAATTTATCTTCTGACCAATTGGGCGCATTTCGCATCATGGTGATTGGTCTGATTTTGATGGTACTGATGATTTGGCGACCTCAAGGTATTTTAGGCAAAAAAGAGGAACTCACCCTGGGTAAGTAATTGCTTAACAGTGACTAGTTCAGATTCTGCAACATTAGTTAACAGTTATCAGTCAATTTTTTATGGTAAATAATCAATCTTCCCCACTTCCACTACTTGCAGCTAGCGGACTTTGTAAAAGCTTTGGTGGGTTGAAAGCTGTCAAGGATGCCACAATTGAAGTTAATCAAGGTAGTATTACTGGCTTGATTGGTCCGAATGGGGCTGGTAAAACTACTTTGTTTAACCTACTATCTAACTTCATTCGCCCAGATAAGGGACGAGTGATTTTTGATGGGGAACCTATTCAGCAGTTGGAACCATACAAAATCGCCCAGCAGGGACTAGTCCGCACTTTTCAAGTGGCGCGGACTCTCTCCCGTTTGTCGGTGTTAGATAATATGCTGCTAGCTGCACAAAAACAAACAGGAGAAAAGTTTTGGGGAGTGCAGTTACAGCCTCATATCGTAGCTCAGGAAGAAAAGCAATTCCAAGAACAAGCAATGTCACTACTAGAATCTGTAGGACTGGCGGAAAAAGCCCATGAATATGCTGGTGGTTTATCTGGTGGACAGCGGAAGTTATTAGAAATGGGACGAGCGTTAATGACCAATCCTAAGTTAATTTTATTAGATGAACCAGCCGCCGGAGTCAATCCCAAACTAATAGATGATATATGCGATCGCATTCGTACCTGGAACCGCCAAGACGGTATGACGTTCTTAATTATTGAACACAATATGGATGTAATTATGTCCTTGTGCGATCGCGTTTGGGTGATGGCGGAGGGTCAAAATTTAGCTGAGGGAACCCCTAAAGAAATACAAAGCAATCCCCAAGTCTTAGAAGCCTATTTAGGACAGTAATATTAGTCTAACTAATTAGTTATTCTGCCGGTATTTTCTTTACCTACCTCAAATCAAATACGCAGTATTTGTTGATAATTTGAATTGTTCCCAGCAGCTCTTTTGCTCTTAAACTCTTCTAGAATACCGCGGTTTTGGAATAAAATCAAAGCCGCCACTCCCAATAAAAAATAACCAAAATATTTTTGTAATTTTTTCCCATCAACATATTGAGATAGATAAGCACCTAGAACAGTGCCAATACTGGCTGCTATAATAAATGACGTGATAATATTCCAGTCTAAACTCACTTCTCCCCAATAGCCTAAAAACCCTGATACAGCATTAGCAGCAATAATTACTAAGGAGGTACCAATAGCCTGTTTCATTGGTATATTTCCCAATATAACTAAAGCGGGTATAATCGCAAATCCTCCCCCAACTCCCACTAATCCTGTCAATATACCCACCCCTAAGCCTTCGCTGACTAGCCACAACCAACAGTATTTACAAATGGGCTTGGTGTAAATTTCTGATATGTCAGGCTGTTTCGCTGTTGATTTAGCACCACGCCGAATCATTAACCCAGAAGCTAGCAACATCATGACTGCAAATAGCAGCATTTGCAAACTACCTGTAATAAATGGCAGATTGGCGATTTTAGCACCAGCAAAAGCCCCCAACATCGTAGCAGAACCAAAGATAAATGCTGTTTTTAAATTGACGTGTCCCTGTTTCCAATGGGGAATTACACCAATTAAACTTACGGTTCCTACAATTACTAAGGTCATGGCTACAGCAGATTTCGGCTCTATTCCCATGACATAAACTAAAGTTGGTAATGCTAAAACTGATCCACCACCGCCAATCAACCCTAAGCTAATACCAATTCCGACTGCTAGGATATGTCCTAATATCCATGTAATCATTGCACACGTTGATTGTAGGGTAATTTCGCCAATAACATTCCCATGGCACAGGTATTACTGACGCCAGCAAATACTAAACCAGCACCGAAAAAGCCACTCAAAATTAAAAACCAAGGTGAAACAAAAGCACCTAAAATCGTCCCTGTAAATACTAATGAGCCGGCTACAATTTGTACTTGTCTCATTAAACTAATGGGGGCGTTTTTATTAATTTTAGTGGGGTAATTTAACTGCTTCCAAGCTGTAATTCCTCCTTGAAGTTGAGCAAATTCTGAGAAACCCGCAGTAATCAGTTTTTGTGCTGCTTGGTGAGAGCGTTTTCCTGATTGACAATACAGCACAATTTGAGGGTGACGGGTAAAATCTACTTTTTCTGCTTGGAATTGAGACAGGGGTACAAGTTTAGCGCCGGGAATATGTTCGGCTGCATATTCTCCAGGTTCCCGCACGTCTATCAGTTGTACTTGTTGTTTTTCCGTCCAGTCTTTGAGGGTGGAAGCGTCAATTAATTGCAATTTAGTTTCTGAAATCATATTGTTACCTGCTGGTTTTAATCTTAAACTATTCAAGCATTACCACAAAGTTGATTTGCTGGTACTGCTTCCATGATTTTTTGGGGATTTGGTAAGTTTAAACTGGCCATGAACTCAATAAAGTTATCTCGCGTCCGTCCTTGGAACCGTGGGTTAAACTGCTTTTCTTCGCCGATGGTGGAGACGGTATGTCCCCGGTAGTCATGTCCTGGATAAACTAAGGTTTCATCGGGTAGGGTAAATAGGCGTTGGGTAATTGCATCAAATAAACTCCCCGCATCACCACTTTGAAAGTCAGTCCTACCACAACCACGAATCAATAAGGAATCTCCTGTTAATAGTTTTTCACCATTAACTAAATAGGCCATATGACTATCTGTATGTCCTAAAGTGGCTATGGCCTCTATGGTAATTTCATCTAATTTGAGAATTTCCCCGTGTTTAATTTGCCGATCAGCACAGCTGGCTGAGGCGTTTTCTGGTACAATTCCTAAACACCCAGTTAATTCACGTAACTTACCAGTACCTGTAATATGATCGGCATGAATATGTGTTTCTAAGCAGTAGTGCAGTGTTAAACCTAATTCTCTAATTAATTGGCGATCGCGTTCTACATTATCTATCACCGGATCTACTAGAATAGCTGCTTTGCTAGTCTTGTCGGCAATCAGATAAGTATATGTACTTGTATCATCGTCAAACAGTTGGCGGAATAACATTTTAGTTTCTCCATATAAACGGACTAGGCTAAAAGCAGAAAATTTGATCGGTAGTTAGATATTAGTTTCTGATATTTTCCATCGCCTTTGTCATATTATATGAGTATATGGTAAAATAGTCAGCGCAAAAACCACAAAACAATTAATCTTATATGTCACAGATATTTCCAGACGCACTCAGTCAAGTTGCGGACTATTTCAAAGTCTTGTCAGAAGTGAGTCGCCTACAAGTGTTATGTTGTTTAAAAACTGGATCTAAAAATGTTACACAAATCATTGGGGAGACAGGACTAGGACAGGCTAATGTATCCAAGCATCTCAAAGTTTTAGCACAAGCGGGAATTGTTAAAAGAACACCAGAGGGAGTGAATGTAATTTATGAAATTACTGACCCAATATTATTTCAGTTATGTGATCTAGTGTGCGATCGCCTAGCTGTGCGACTCGAACAACAAACCCAACAGCTGGAAAAACTCGGGAGTAAGGCGTGGAGTCTAGGACAAAGGGGATAATTTTCTCTCCATTTCCCCTGACTCCTGTGAGATAGGCGGGATAGGGCAATTAGCTAAATTGCTCCCCTGCATCCAAGTTAAATAAAATTTGCAGGGTTTGCATACAGTTGCGCCGGGCTTCAACATCCTGCTGCGCCCGTAGTTGCACCATGGGATCGTGTAGAATTTTATTAACTATTCCTCTTGTTAAAGCTTCGATCACCTCTTGATGTTTGTCAGCAAATTCGGCACCTAATCGAGACAAGGCTTTTTCTAATTCTTGTTCGCGGATGGTTTCAATCTTATTTCTCAGACAACTGATAGTAGAAACAGTTTCTAGCGATCGCCACCAAAGATCAAAAGCTAAAATCTCTTCATCCAGAAGTTTTTCAGCCTCTTCAGCCATCTGGCGACGGCTTTCATAGTTTTGTGCCACAACAGCCTTCAAATCATCCACATTAAAGGCTTGGACATGGGACAGTTCATTTACATCCGCATCCACATTACGCGGCACAGAAATATCAAATAACATCAAACAGCCATGAGACTCTAAAACTTTTTCTAACCTGCTGCGGTTAAGTATAGGTTCAGTAGCAGAAGTACTTGTAAATACTAAATCACTTTTAGCAATTACCGCCATCATTTCTGATAGCGCATAAGTATATATAGGCTGATCGGGATAAAGATTTGCCAATTGCTGGGCGCGTTCTTGAGAGCGATTAACAATGCTAATTTGTGTAGCACCCTTAGAAATCAGGTGTTGTACCAACAAACGTGACATTTTGCCAGCACCAATAATTGCGACTCGGCAATCTGATAAATTAGTGGTCTTCATTTGTGCCAACTCCACAGCCGCAGAACTGATAGAAACTGCACCAGTACCAATACTCGTTTCAGAACGCACACGCTTACCGGCTGTCAGAGCTTGTTTAAATAATCGGTTGAGAATTGTTTTTATACCACTGTACTGCTGTCCCAGTTTATGAGTATTTTTCACCTGAGCTAGAATTTGACCTTCTCCGAGTACCAAACTATCTAAACCTGCCGCTACGCGCATCAGATGCATAACAGCATCACCATGTAACAACATAAACAAGTGTTGACGTAGAGACTGTATAGGTAAGCGGCTGTGTTCAGAGAGAAACTGAGTCACCTCCCTAATCCCTCGCTCCGTCTCACTGGTCACAATGTATATTTCTAGGCGGTTGCAAGTGCTAAGTATTGCCACCTCATCAATATGGGGATAGCTACTCAGATGAGCGATGGCTGTTTCGGTCTGTGGTTCTGGAATACTCAGCTTTTCCCGGATTTCAACTGGGGCGGTCTTATGGCTTAACCCCACCACGATAATATTCATTATTTATCGGTAATTGGTAATGGATTATTGATTATTCAGAGTTGGGGATGAGGTCCCAGAGATGAACAAGATTCTTCCCCAGTCCCCACCCCCTCAAGTTTCTAACGTAATTGCAGATTCTTTGGTTGGTCAAACATATGGATAGTATCGACAAACCGTGCTGTATTGGACTGGTTAGAAATCACCAAGCTTTGAGTTCTTGCGCCGCCCTTAAAGAAGCGTACACCGTCCATAAGAGTACCAGGGGTAATACCACAAGCCGCAAATAAAACAGTTTGACCAGAGGCTAATTCGTCGGCATTATAAACCTTGTCCGGGTCATTAATGCCCATTTCCTTTAACCGTGCGAGATTGCCTTCTCTGCTTTCCCCAATTAAACCTGTTTGTACAACTTCTGGATCGTAGATCAATTGTCCTTGGAAATGACCTCCCAAGCATCGCATAGCCGCAGCAGAGATGACTCCCTCAGGAGCAGCACCGATGCCCATCAAAGCGTGGATATTAGTACCACCAAAAGCGCAGGAGATGGCCGCAGAAACGTCACCATCACTGATGAGTCTGACTCTAGCACCGGCATTGCGAATTTCTTGAATGAGTCCTTTGTGGCGGGGACGATCCATGACCACAACCACCAATTCCTCAACTGCGCGGTTTAAGCACTCAGACAGGATTTTTAGGTTTTCAGTTGCTGACTTGTTGATGTCTACATGACCTCTGGCCGCAGCTGGTGCTGCTAGCTTCTTCATGTAGAAGTCAGGCGCAGCGAATAAACCACCTTTTTCGGCAATTGCCAAAACCGCCATTGAGCCATTTTGACCATAGGCGACTAGGTTTGTGCCTTCGCAGGGATCAACAGCGATATCAATTTCTATGAGTTCTTCTGGGTTACAGTACTTTTGAGCATCCGGTTTAGTACAGATACCAACTTCTTCCCCAATGTAGAGCATAGGAGCTTCGTCACGCTCCCCTTCACCAATCACAATGCGACCACGCATATACATTTTGTTCATGCACTCCCGCATCGCTTCCACGGCTACTTGGTCAGCAGTGTTCTTTTCGCCTTTACCTGCCCACTTTGCAGACGCGATCGCTGCTTGCTCTACTACCTCAATAATTTCTAATCCCAGTGTATTTTCCACAGATTCACCCTCTTAAGTGCTTGACTTAGCTTTTTGTTATTTGGCTATTTCAGTCTTCAAGTCTACCAAAGTGCGGATACACGTGGACAATACTATCTACTAAGACAAGTGTTAAGTTTTGCTGCTTTGACTATCTAGTTTATAGTATATTAGTACTATTGTGACCTGCCATGGTCAGATAAAAGATATACTTGTGAAAAAATTCCCTCAGAAAAAATATGCTGGATTTTCTCAACCCCCTTCTTGGACGCCATCCAGAACGTGTGAAGGCAAATGTTGAAATCTACACCTGGCAAACCTGTCCTTATTGTATCCGTGCCAAAATGTTGCTGTGGTGGAAAGGTGTAAGATTCACCGAGTACAAAATCGATCGCGACGAAGCAGCTAGAGCAAAAATGGCGGAACGCGCTCATGGCCGCCGTTCAGTACCACAAATTTTCATCAATAATCAGCACATTGGTGGTTGTGATGACCTTTATCAGCTAGACAAAGAAGCTCAACTCGATTCACTGTTAGCCACTGTGTGATCACCCAGTAGCCATGGAAAAATGTTAATTGAATATCCAGAATATCTGATACATCGCCAATGGATGAGTCGCGCCATAGACTTAGCACAAATCGCCGGCGATGCTGGTGAGGTTCCTGTGGGTGCTGTGATTGTTGATGCTACTGGAAATTTGATTGCTTCAGGCGAAAACAGAAAAGAACGTGACCAAGATCCCACAGCTCACGCAGAAATTATCGCCTTGCGAGCAGCTGCTAAAACTTGCAGAAATTGGCGCTTAAATCAATGCACCCTGTACGTCACCCTAGAACCTTGTCCCATGTGTGCAGGTGCTATTGTCCAAGCACGTTTAGGAATGCTGATCTATGGAGTGGACGATCCTAAAACTGGCGCGGTTCGTACTGTTACCAATATCCCTGATGGCGCTGCTTCTAATCATCGTCTACGAGTCATGGGAGGTATTTTAGAATCAACTTGTCGTCAACAATTACAAACCTGGTTTGCAGGTCGTCGTCAGCAAAATCATGGACAGATATAAAACTGTCCATTAGTCCTAAGACAATTTGCCAATGAAAAACTACTGTTGAATTAATCAACAATTTATTGGCTGATGGGACAATCGGCCGCTACCATCTTTATGGAAATTTATACTTACCAACAAACAGCTACCACGACAAATACTCGCGTAGCTGACACTACCTCGCGGATATCTCCCTGGTTAAGTCCTTTATTGTATCTATTAGGGAGAAACCTTCTTTTACCATTATTCTTTGGCAAAATTGACATCACCGGACAGGAAAATATTCCCTTAACTGGCCCTGTGATCCTAGCTCCTACCCATCGGTCACGTTGGGATTCATTGCTTTTACCCTATGCTGGTGGTCGCTATGTGACAGGGCGGGATCTACGCTTTCTGGTCAGTATTGATGAGTGCCAAGGAATACAAGGCTGGTTAATCAGAAGTATGGGAGGGTTTCCTGTGGATCCTCAGCGTCCAGCTATTGCTAGTCTCCGTTATGCTGTTGAATTACTTCAACAAGGCGAAATATTAGTGATTTATCCAGAAGGTGATATTTATCGCGATGGTCAAGTTCACCCATTAAAACCAGGAATTGGTCGTCTCTCTTTGACTGCTGAATCTAGTCAGCCAGGAGTAAACATCACAATTATACCTATAACTATTAAATACAGCCAACCTTATCCTCAGTGGCGTACGAGTGTAATAATTAACATTGGAGCTGGATTAAATGTAAGTTATTACACTAAGGGAAATCTCAAACAAAATGCCCAAAAACTCACATCGGATTTAGCACTAGCTCTACAAGAACTAAGCAATGAAGAATCATAGAGAGCAGAAACTTTTTCACTAATAACCAATGACTAATGACCAATTATTCAGCTTTCCCACATCTTGTGGGGCATAGTCGATTAACCATAACTCCCAAATTCCTTGAGATGAAAGGCAAAGTAATTGTTTCAAGACCGGGTGGGAGCTAATTGTGTACGTTGTTTGTAAATTAGTGCGGCGGCCTAAGGTGCGGCTTTGTAATAACACCCGTCGATGATTGGGAGCTATTAAATAAACTTCTAAATCGCCTAAAAAATCATGGGTGATATTAACTGTTATTTGAATATCTTTAATGGGACGGGATTCACTAATGGCGATCGCACTTTTGACCCCATCTGGATTATCATCTGGAATACTTAACTCACGGAAATTCTCACCCCTGACCTGCAACTGAGCAGATAATAAAGAACTACGTAGTTTTGCGGCAGCTTCCACCGCCCTAGCTGCATTCACTTTGCCATAACCAAACCATTGAGAATGTCCGTTATTGTCGTAAGTACCTGCTTGAATACCCAACTGAGGGTCAGGGAGAGAATCCACAATTTTATCAGCAGTTTCCTCCAGAATTAACTTTACCTGTTGCGCCGTTAAGTGAGGATTTGCTGACAGAACTAATGCCGCCACACCTGCGACTATAGGAGTAGCGCTAGAAGTACCGCCGAAATTATTGATAAAATCACCAGGATCATAACCTGCTTCGCCTACTTGGTCAGTAGTTAAAATTCCCCGTCCGTGAAGAGTCGCAGTAATATGGGGTTGTGTGTTCATAAAACCCCGACCCTGAAATGAGAATCCGGGTGGGGCGTTATTACTAGGAGCACACAAAGTAATATTAGTGCCCCAGTTACTGTAAGCAGCTTTCTTGTTCAAACTAGTGGAAGCTGCAATGGTAATCACATCAGGATGTACGGCAAATCCATTTAACCAACTTGTATTTCCCTGCAACAAATTTCCTGGCCAATTCTGCTCATAAACCACACCGCTAATGGGGCGGTTAGCATTTCCCGCAGCAAACAATACCACGCAACCTTTCCCATTGCGTCCTGTAGTAGCAGCACGAGTAATAGCCGCCCGTTGGCGCAAAGACAAGGGATAATAGACAGCACCAGCTCCCCAGCTACAAGAAATCACACTGGCCCCCTGATTAATCGCCCAGTTAAACATATCCTCAATCGATTCATCATCTAAAAAACCAGTACTACGAATCGGCATCAATGCACAACCAGGAGCAACCCCCACAATTCCCTGACCATTTTCTTCGGCCAGAGCTATTCCTGCGCAAGCCGTCCCATGACTGATTTCTCCCTGACCGGGTATAGGTAAAAAACCATTTTTCCTTAAGTCTCTGGGAGCAACAATTTTGCCACTACCTTGTAAATCCGGATGGTTCAAGTCAAAAGAATCATCCACAACCGCCACAACTACAGAACGCACACCGCGAGTGATATCCCAAGCTGGTTCTACACAAATATGAGAACCAGGTACCAACTGGTTACCGCCATTGTGGTAAAGATACCATTGCTGAGGATATAGGGGTTCACCGGGTCTGTAATGTAATTCACTTTTAATGAGGATATTAGGTTCAGCAACTAAGACGAACGAGAACCCCTGTAACTGATTAGTAATTTTCAGGGGATTTTCTCTGGCTTGTTTGCTCACCAGAAACACAAAAGTATTAGGAATACCCAGGACGGGTTTTTGTGGAACTAAACCAAATCTAGAAGCGATCGCCTCAATTGTGGCAGAATCTACCCAAGAGGCAAATTGAATAGTAATTTGGTCATTCAGGTAAACGAAAGTTCCCGGATTATCTTGAATTGTGTAAACATGGCCAGCAAAAGCCACACTTTCCGCACCCCGTGCTTGAGACATGGCCGAGTCTAACTGGTTAGTTACCACTGTGAAAACTTCTAAATTTGCTTGAGGAATGCTAAATTGCCAAATACCCCAGTTAACCTGAGATAATTGTTGGGAAGTAAATTTAGTTGAGGGACGGACGGTGAAGCGGTCTAAAACCTTTTCTAAAATCAACTCTTCACCGGCCCGTTGTAAAACCATTCCTAAATTGCTTGGCAAACCTGTGTGGGTAAAATCAGAGGAATTAGCTTGATCGTTCATGGGGGCGATTTTGGTTAGTATACAGGAGGAATGGGAACTCACCTCCGCCGATTTTCAGTCTAAATCAGAGAAACCTAGAAGTTTCCATGTTTTCTACATAGTTGCACTACTTGATCCCATGAAATCCGCTGCTGTTCCTTCTTTAATTAGCCCCACGGCTTTATCATTCATAGCAGTCCTTAACCTGCTGTCACCTGTCAATGCTCAGGTACAAAAGCTACCCAGTCTCTATAGTCAAGTACAAATCATTGAACCCAACGATCCCAATACTCTGCGTCCTACACAAAGTAACAGCATTTTGAGTATAGAGGGCGGTGAACGGCTGATGGCAGAAGCCGCCGCAGCTGTTTCTGCTCAAAATTACCCTTTAGCTGCGAAAAAACTCCAAGATGCACGTCAACTTTATAATCAGTTATCTAATTTTTATCAAGAGTTAAACTCTAGTTTTACGGGTATTGATCCTCGCATTTCCGATTCCCAGCGCCAAAAAGCCTTAGAAACAGCCCAAAAGCGAGACGAAGCCACCTATCAGTTAGCACTGGTACATCGGGCGCAAAATCAACCGGAGTTAGCCGTCCCTTTGTTCATTCAGATTATTAAGAGTCAAAATCCCACACGGGATTTAGGACAGAAGGCCTATCAGCAGTTATTTGAATTGGGTTTTGTGGATGCACCCTTTCCCAGACAAGGTGCTAGCTCGTCTCAAAGTGAATAAATTCCGCACATCTTCAAAGAAGGTCTGAAATGGTAATATCTAAGTTAGAGCCGCGTTGATCGTCAGTCTGCCTGAAACCTGAAACATATGTTGCCTAGCTGTATCTGTTAATAATAGAAAAGTAAGTCTTTCAGGAATTGCGATGATTAATCCGCAGCAGGTTGAGGCAATGATTAAGGCAGAACTGCCAGATGCCCAAATTCAGGTTCAAGACTTGACTGGTGGCGGTGACCACTATCAGGTAACAGTGGTTTCATCACAGTTTGCCGATAAAGGACTGGTACAACAACACCAGTTAGTTTATGGTGCTTTGCGACAAGCTATGTCCACTGAAGCAATTCATGCCTTGGCCTTAAAAACCTACACTCCCGCGGCGTGGGAAGCAACAGCAGCTTCCTAAAATGAATAAATTCACATTGCCACCGCGACACTGACTATTGATATCTTGGCTATTAGCAATATAGGAAACAAAAAGTCCATGACCCCAGAAACCAAAGAAAAAATTGATAATTTGATACAACAAAACAAAATCATGGTTTTCATGAAGGGAAACAAGTTGATGCCGCAGTGTGGTTTCTCTAACAACGTTGTCCAGATTCTCAACACGTTGGCGGTTCCCTTTGAAACAGTTGACGTTCTCTCAGACCCCGAAATTCGTCAAGGTATTAAAGAATACTCTACATGGCCGACAATTCCCCAAGTTTATATTGACGGTCAATTTGTGGGCGGTTCAGATATCTTGATTGAACTTTACCAAAACGGTGAGTTGCAGCAACTGGTAGAAGTGGCACTGGCTTCTTAGGTCATCCCCGGTAATTCCCCATTCTTGATGGGGTTGCCAACTTTATTGATCACGTTTGCGACCGCACATCCTTATGGTTGGGTATGTAAGCGTGATCATTGGCAACTCCGCGCCGTAGAACGGCGGATATTCTTCCTTTCTCTGATAGACAAAATGTCACGAGAATTTCACACCAATAAAAGATTGACAAACGCTGGAAAAATGATATAATTGACAGCGTTGACGATTAAGGCAACTATTAGCGGCTGGGTATAAGGGATTAAATAAGCCATTAATAGTAATCAAGTTGTCGTTCGGGTTGGGTTCTGACAAAATTCGATGGATCGTACAGGTAGCGGCTAGCTTCCTCTTCTAGGCGGTGAATCAGTATAGGTTCAATAGCGTTGCTTTGTCGCAGTGCGGCTAGATAGCCATCCAAATACATCCGCATATCGTCCGTCCGATAACCGCGATTCCATAGCTCGACGAAGGCGTCAGTCAGTCGTTGGTAATAGCGGATGGTTTGTGTGTCTTGGAGCATAACTGCTATGTTAATCTCTTTAGAATGAGAATTGTAAACGATTCACGCTCAAATGTGAAGTGTTACTTTCACCTTTCTCGCTTCAAATCAATGACGCAATATCTAGTTGAGGCTATATCCTCCCCCCAGAAGGTAATCCCATGGTATTCCATAAAATTTAGAACACGATAGTTTTATAAGCTATTTTTATAATTACTTGGGGTAAGTTTCCATATTCACTAGGGGATGGAGTCATGTACTTTTAACAGATTTAATCCGAAAACACCAAAAAGTTAGGTATAGGTTAACTTAATCTCACCCTGTTTAGGGTTTGTGGGTAAAATACACCCATCCCTGGGAGGATATTCATAGAAAAACACATTTCTTCCAGTCTAACAAAAATTTAAGAATAAATTAAAGAATATAACTAACTTACCTTTGGGTAAGGCATCAGTTTAGTATTTTACTACCTTGAGGATGAAAAAATCTAAAATTAATCCCAATGTAAGTAACGAAGAATACAAAACCTTGTCCATGGGCTTGTTACTTTGAAATTCATCAACGCTAAGGGGTATTGCCGCTGTGGGTTCGGTTTGTATTGAAATCGTTGAGGGAAATCCCCATCTAAGGTCGTTGCTGGGATGGCACTTGCAACAGTTGGAATATCGTGTCCATCAAGCCGCCAGCATTTATCAAGCAAGGGAATTATTTTTAAGCCAACAACCAACATTGGTAATTCTAGATGCTGATTTACCCGATGGTGATGGTATTGAGTTTTGTCGCTGGTTGCATTTGCAACAACAATCTTTAATTTTGATGCTATCAGCTCGTACTAATGAGGCTGATATTGTAGCAGGTTTAAAGTCCGGGGCTGATGACTATCTTAGAAAACCTTTTGGAATGCAGGAGTTTTTAGCTAGAGTAGAGGCAATAATTCGCCGCAAAGGCACACCTATTGCACCAGCTTATTTAGATTATGGCAGTTTGCAAATTGATTTGGTACAGCGCCGGGTGCGTTTCCAAGGTGAGTTTATTGATTTAACGCCTCAAGAGTTTAGTTTACTGTACGTTTTGGCACAGGCTGGGGGAGTAGCTCTGAGTCGTGCAGAATTATTACGTCGTGCTTGGCCTGATGCGATTGATAACCCGCGCACCATTGATACTCATGTTTTGTCTTTACGCAAAAAAGTGGAACTTGATCCTCGTCAACCTAGTTTGATTCAAACTATCCGCAATGTGGGATATAGATTTAACATGGAAAGTTTAAAATCCAATGTTCCGCAACCGCCAACTAAGTTAACCAAGGAACGATTCACTCACTCACGCTCTACAGTTATTAGTCAACGTTCTTAATGGGATTAAATCCATTCTTGGGTTGCTTGGGTTTCCGATTCTGTCAACTGTTTTTTTAGGTTAATCCAATTGATTTCAGATGCTGTTTGATTTGTCAATAACTGACCTTGCTCTAAGTATAATAATCGGGTGCAGAATACCCGGGCTAAGTCAAGCTGGTTATTTACCATCAAAATTGTTGTTTGATGAGTTTGATTTAGCTGAATTAAGACTTGCATGAGATTGGCTGCTTTACCAGCATCCAAAGCAGAGGTGGGTTCATCTAATAATAAAACTTTTGGTTGGATAACTAAAGCACGGGCGATCGCTACTAGTTGTCGCTGTCCAGTAGAAAGTTGTAATTCTGTCCTTGTTAACCATTCACTAGGAATGTGGAGTTGTTCTATCCAATGGTTAATTCTGGGTTCAATTTTTTCTTGAGACCAACCACGCAAAAATAAAGGATAAGCTAAAGCCTCCCCCACTGTCATTCCTAACAGTTTTGATTCTTGTAATCCCAGTGTGATATCCTGGCGTAGCTGTATAATAGGAATTTGGTTATATTCCTGATTTCCTAGATAAATTTTACCTCTAGTAGGTTCACACAGGCGGTTTATCAGCCGTAATAAGGAGGTTTTACCAGCACCCGATGGACCGACAATGGCAATGCGATCGCCTGGAAACACCCCAAAGGAGATATCCTGTAGTATGGGGTATACCTGAAGTTGGGGTTTAAGCTTGGCAAACAAGTTAACTTGTTCTAGCCTGATTTGGGTGGTGTGGCTGTGATTTTCCAAGTTCAATAACTAATGACCAATGACTAAGGCTGTATTAATAGTCCAAGCATCTACCAGTAACAGCAGGAGGGTGAATACTAACAAAACTAAATACATCCACGGTTGTGCTAAGGTGCGAACATCTGTAGTATCAATTCCGGTTCTGGTTTCTACTGTTTTCACCAGGCGGGAAAATCCAGCTACGCGCATGGGTAATAAATAAGCTTTTCCATCCCGACTGAGAAAATAATAAACTAGTCCCCCTTGACCAGTGGAGCGGGGTTTTAAGTCTTTCACATCTGACCAAGATAAAATCCATCCTTTGCGAAAGAAGCTAGGAACCCAGGATGGGTAGGTAACTTGAATCCCCTGGTCATCTACAATTACTCGCTCTGTCAATACCGCATATAAACCTACAAAGCCAATGCTGATTCCTACCCACAATAATACTGGGGGTATGGCCGCGGCTGTTACCTGGGATAAAAACGGTAATGGGATGGTGAGTGCTATGTATAGGCTTAATAGTGTCAGCCGAATTAACGGAGACAGACGAAAAACCGACGTTGAGTTGTTGGCTGATGTTGTGTTCACGGCTGAATTAAGGTATAATAGTTCTTTAAGCGAAGCTCGAATCAAGATTGGGGGGGACATCTTGAATACGCCCCTGTCCCACAGCCTTTATTGCCTCCGTGAGGGAAATATCGCCAGTGTATAGGGCTTTACCCACAATTACGCCTTTTACTCCCTGTGTTTCTAAACCCAAGAGACTCAATAAATCGCTCACAGAACTCACTCCACCAGAGGCGATGATGGGGATATAAATTTCTTGTGCTAGTTCTCGTAAGGCTGCTAAATTGGGTCCTATGAGTGTACCATCGCGGTGGATATCTGTGTAAATGATGGCTGCTGCACCCAGATCTTGCATTTGCACAGCTAGCTGGGTGGCTAAAACTTCCGAGGTTTCTAACCAACCGCGAGTTGCTACTAGTCCGTTACGAGCATCAATACCAATGATAATCTTTTCGGGAAATTCTGTACAGAGTTCTTGTACTAGTTGGGGTTGTTCTACGGCTATGGTTCCCAGAATTGCCCACTCTACTCCTAAATTAAATACTTGTTGAACGCTAGTGCGATCGCGTAACCCTCCACCAATTTCAATGGGTACAGACACTGCTTCAGCAATGGATGCAATAGCTTTCAAGTTAACTACTTTACCAGCTTTAGCGCCATCTAAGTCAACTAAATGTAATCTGGTTGCGCCTTGGTCAACCCACTGTTTAGCAATATCCACCGGGTTCTCGCTAAAAACTTGTGACTGCGAGTAGTCTCCCTGATAAAGCCTAACACAGCGTCCTTCTAGTAAGTCAATTGCTGGTATTACTTCCATTTATCTATGCCTATAAATTATTAATGGTATTGGCATTTTTGCCGAGTGTTATCTGCTCAGGGCGTTAATTTTTCATTTTTAATTCTCTCACCGCTTGGGCGAACCCCAACACTACCAGAATATTAGTAAGGGTTAAAAAAATTTCTGCTCCTCCATGTAACCAATCCACATTAGCCAAGGAAACCCCATAATGTAATTGCGAGTAAATTCCCGCCGGGATGGTAATGGCAACAAACACCAGGGTTCCGTAAAATCCATAAAGGGCTAAACGCGGCGTTTGGGGAGTACGACCAATAAACCACAAAAAACCCAAGTAGGGAAATAAGGAAAGAGCAAATAGGGTTTCTTTAGAAATCATGACTTTGATTCAGTAAGTTGGGTAGGGACAATCCCAGTTTTCTCCTGTGACCTAGTAGAACGCCAGATTAAAACTGCAGCAGCCCAAAGTGTAAAATTACCAATTAAGGTCATAGCAGCTTGCAGGGTTACCAGCCATTCTAAAGATGCTGCATTATCAAAATAATGCCAGGTACAGGCACACATGGCACTCACTAAAGCTGGTAACATGGCAAGAGATAATCCCCACCATGTACGATTGCCAGTGAGTTCTCCATAAGTCCAGATTAACCAAATGGCGACCATCCACTCAATAACGCTAGAAATATGAATGATCCAGGTGGGAATAGAAAGAGCGTGCATAAGTAATTAAAAATCAATAGGGATGATTATAGTAAGGGCTTAATACTACCTCGTTTATAAAACAAAAGGGGATTTAGCGATCGCCTATCGTAATTTGACATAGTTCTCCCCATGCTGCAAACTAATTCTCCACCCCTACCAAAAAACGCGCACAGTGCCCCTGGTTTCTAATCAGGTACTCGCTATACGTGGACTTGCAGCCGTGGGGCACACGGTCAAGATGCTTGGGGAGGGTAAATTCATTGGAGTACCCGTGAATCAAGAATCCCCCGGCTTCTAGCCGGGGGTAGTGTCAATCGTGTGTTTTCCTGTACATATTCCATCATAGCGAATCAGTCAAAATCAGCCAATTTGAGCTTGCAGAGAGATTTTTTTACCCTTGCCTAGCTTCTTGGTAAATAAAATTAACAATAAGTTGACTTGATAAGCTTT
Source organism: Anabaena sp. CS-542/02 (assembly GCF_028331085.1). Lineage (NCBI taxonomy): Bacteria > Bacillati > Cyanobacteriota > Cyanophyceae > Nostocales > Nostocaceae > Anabaena > Anabaena sp. CS-542/02. Next base: position 1,329 of record NZ_JAQMTM010000120.1, on the reverse strand, counting down.
CTGTTATATAAGTAACCTTATTAGTAACCATTTAGATGTGTTTACTTAACTTGCTCAGGTTAAAGTTGGTCATAATTTAGCAAGTTTAATACAGCTTTTTAAACTACTAATCACATATTCTCACCTGAAACTACGGTGGAGCTATCTGTATTTATATTCACTGAGACGGCTAACGGTAAGGCGGTATAAGACCGAGAAATGACTGTATATAGGCAATAACTATTGTAAGAAAGAGTGATTTATGACTGTAACAAATTTGCTTTCAGATTTACCAGATTTAATCGTCAGCGACATCACACCTACCGTCACCGAAGTTAGTTGGGGAGAAACCATTGACATCTCCTGGACAGTCACCAACCAAGGTACTGGTAACACTACTAGTTATTGGTACGATAATATCTACTTCTCAGTGGATGAAAACTTTGACCCCAACGAAGATACATCTGTGGGAGAATGGTGGGACTACTACGGTGATAACCTAGTAGCGGGGTCAAGTTACACCAATTCAACTACTATTACCTTACCCAGTAGTCCCATTGAGGGTGTAAATAGTGGTTATCTGTTGGTAGTCAGTGATATTTATAATAATTACCAGTTAGAAACAGATGAGAATAATAATGTTTCTGCTGTAGCTATTGACCCTGCGACTAATGTCACCATTGCAGTCACAGATGTAGATGATGATGTTCTACCTCAGTTAGCGATCGCCCCCACTAATGCAGTACAACCAGAAGGTAATCAAGGACTCACCCCATTTACCTTCACAGTTACCCGCACAGGGGACAACACAGGTACAAGTAGTGCACGCTGGGAGGTGACAGGTACAGGTAACAACCCTGCTAACGCCGCAGACTTTCCAGGTGGAGCATTCCCATCAGGTACAGTTACCTTTGCACCAGGCGTAACATCTCAAGTAATTACAGTCAATGTCCAAGGTGACACGGTAGCAGAACCAAATGAAACCTTTACGGTGAGCTTATCGGAGGCTACTAATGCCACCATTACCACCGCTACTGCAACGGCAACTATTCTGGATAACGATACAATATCTTTGCTACAGCCAGGGCGGAATGAGGGGTTACTTATTCAAGAGCAGCGACAAACAGCGGATATTAATGGTATTCTTGGGCGGCTACGGGCTGATATACCGGGCGCCCAGTTATATGTACCACCGTTGTCATTTACGGCTCGACCCCTAATTAATGGTGTGGTTGGGGATGTCTTCCCTACTGAGATAGTGCAGATAGAAGTTGACTTTGCGGAACGCCCCCCTGGCACACTTGACTATTTTGGTGTAGCCAAGCAAGACGAGGATGGTAGTTTCTTTCT
>NZ_JAQMTM010000119.1:0-14152 GCF_028331085.1 Anabaena sp. CS-542/02 | reverse complement strand
GTCTGTATTCTTAGTAAGAAAAATAGCCCATTAAAAGACCATTGTCCGTATAAAATCTTCCTTGTCCACTTTCCTTCCTTGTCTTCGGTGGTCTTGCCTTCACAGATCATATTAAAAACCTACCCTTGTAAGGAAGGGGGAGGGGTCAAACAATAGTTGATACACTAATCATGACTTGACAAACATCCTCTAAAAGTAAGTATTCAATCATTCAACAGCAAACCTACCCTTTAATGGCAAGGACTTAACCAAAATCAGGGTAGGGTAGGTAATTTAGGGACGATTATACATCCACCTCAAAGGTTTTCCCTTCTACTGTTACTTTGTCGCCTAATACTAATTTGCGTCCTCTTCGGGTTTCCACTGTACCATTGACTTTTACGCCACCATCAATAATCATCAGCTTGGCTTGTCCTCCGGTTGCGGCTACACCCATGAATTTGAGAAACTGGTCTAGTTTAATCATTTAATTCGTTTTGCACGGGTCATATTTGATCCTATACGCCAGATGGCTAGTGATTCGCTATGCTGTCAGTATGTTGTTGCTCTGGGTGCAAGGTGAGAAGATATTGGCAATTACTAGGGTTATTTTGGAGTACGGCGATCGCCTCGGAGATGGAGTATCGCCTGAATTTTCTGATAGCTACCCTCAGCAGTCTGGGTAATCTTGCAGGTAGTCTATTCGGACTCTTCTTATTTTACCGTACTGGTTACACCTTTACCGGCTGGTCATGGTCAGCGGCTTTGCTAGTTCTGGGAATTTTTACCCTACTACAAGGGTTTGCAGCTACCTTTTTAGCACCAAACCTCAATCGCATTGTCCGCCATGTCCAGGAAGGTACATTAGATTTTGTGTTACTCAAACCTATCCGCAGTCAGTTTTGGCTTTCGACTCACACCTTGTCACCTTGGGGACTACCAGATTTAGTTTTTGGTAGTATTGTCATTGGCTATGCCGGTACAAACCTAGGTTTAGGCATCAACAATTACCTGATCAGTGCAGTACCGTTGTTATTTGGTTTGGTAATTCTTTATAGTCTCTGGTTTATACTGGGTGCAACCAGCATTTGGTTTGTAAAAATATACAATGCTACAGAAGTTTTACGTGGCTTGTTAGAAGCTGGTAGATATCCTATGGTAGCTTATCCCAGCGCTTACCGCTTTTTCTTTACCTTTGTAGTACCAGTGGCATTTTTAACCACAATACCAGCGGAAGCTATGCTGGGTCGGGGTGAAATTAACTGGACAATAGGTGCTGGAATTTTAGCTGTGGTGCTGTTCTGGGTTTCTAGTAGTTTTTGGCGGTTTGCCTTGCGCTTTTATACCAGTGCTTCGAGTTAGGGCGAGAAGTCTACAAATTAAAAATATAGCATTTCCCATGCTCGTGAGGTACAATTTTTTTGAGTTTGAGGGAACAGGGAATAGGGAATTGGTGTGTACTTCATGAGACTGAAAAAGGCTATAATTATAAATTAATTACTGTTGAGCCAAGTTCTAAAATTACGCATAGCTTGACTTCTGCCAATAGTTAAACATTGCTGAACATATTTATTAATTAATTCCACAATGGGGATATTAGGAAAATTAGGACTAGATAGAACTTTGAGATATTTTCCTTCCTGTAGCACAGAAATTTCTAAACCTTGTTTTGTATATCGCCACAGTTCAGGAAATCCTAAAATCTCATAGTTATCAAATCGAGTCCGGGAAGTAATATCAATTTCAATTGCTAAATCTGGTGGTGGGTCTACAGTTAAATCAAGACGATTTTTACCAATTACAGCAGCTTGATTTTGAATATAAAAACAAGTATCTGGTTCCACTGCTTGCCGCATTTGTTCGTTTTTTAGTGTAGTGGAACCAAAAGGTTCAAAATCAATTTGGAGTGTTTCTAGCAAAATTTTAACTAAATCACCAATATATTCTTTATCTTTTTCGTGTTCAGGTAAAGGAACCATAATTTCTAACCAACCATCACTATAAGAAATACGTGCAGCGCGTTTTTCTCCCATTTCTGCCAAAATATTTTCTAACTGCTGCCAACTAATATCTTGTAGCAACATTTCTTGTCCTGGTTTGACGATAATCTGTTGTAGTTCTAAAAGCATACCGCCTCAAAGAGTGAGTGTAAATATTATTCTAAATCCTGCTTGGGGATTTAGGCGATCGCTCAACCATAATTCTATTGGTTAAATATAGCTAAAATCCTTTAAAATTAAAGCTTATGGATTATGGATAGGGGGATACAAGGGTGCCTACACTGGGGGTTAATATTGACCACATCGCCACCATCCGTCAAGCACGACGGACAGTGGAACCAGACCCCGTAGCAGCGGCGGTACTGGCAGAATTAGCGGGTGCAGATGGCATTACTGTACATTTACGGGAAGATCGGCGGCATATTCAGGACCGAGATGTGTTACTGTTACGGCAAACAGTGCGATCGCACCTCAACTTAGAAATGGCCGCCACCGACGAAATGGTGAGAATCGCCCTTGATATTAAACCCGACTACGTGACCTTAGTGCCCGAAAAGCGGGAAGAAGTCACCACAGAAGGCGGACTAGATATCGCTGGGCAAACTGCTAGAATAGGGGAAATAGTGGATAAATTGCAAAGCGCTGGTATTCCAGTGAGTCTATTTATTGACGCCCAAGATGCACAAATTGAAGCATCTGTCAAGGTCAAAGCCCAATTGATTGAACTGCACACCGGCCAGTACGCTGAGGCTAAAGAGGAAAAAAGTCGCCAGCAAGAACTAGCCCTATTAGCTCACGGATGTAAGCAAGCAATAAAAGCCGGCTTACGCGTTAATGCAGGACATGGACTTACCTACTGGAACGTTTACCCCGTAGCTGCATTACCAGGAATGGAAGAACTCAACATTGGTCATACCATTATCAGTCGAGCAGCATTAGTAGGAATAGAAAGAGCAGTCCGGGAAATGAAACAAGCCATACAGGGGCTGTAACTATATCTACCACTAGAAATTCAAAATAGAGGGGTTGGAACTGCGAAATCCAGCAAATTTGGAGTTAAATCTTTCAGCAACAACTTCTATGACCTCAACAGAGCCTAACAGTCTCCCCCTTTGGGTACAGCACAGAGATCAAGTACTAGAACAGAGTACAAATATCGAATGGCGCTATGGCAAGTTTCCCGACTATACCCGTTCCAATGAGAATCTGGCTAAGGAGAGTACACGTAATCATCCCCAAGGTTCACTAGAGGCTATAGTGCAAAACCTAGTGAGAACTTTTGATGTAGAAGCTAACTTCAAAACCAACCCCCAGCAGTGGATATCAGTTGTCAATGATCAGTTCCGCATGAGTACCAATGGAGGACCTAGCTACACTGTCTCAGATGTGGTAGAGTCAGGGACTTACAAGCTCTTGATTGGTAATACTCAACATTACAAAGCTGCTGAGGAAAACTTTGAAACATCCACAAACCTCTTCCATACAGCATTTCCCGAAGGATTTCTCTGGGAAGTGTTAGAAGTGTTTTCAGCACCCCCCACTGTGGCTTTTAAGTGGCGACATTGGGGACACTTTAAAGGTGCATATAAAGACTACGCACCCACAGGAGAAACCATAGAAGTAATCGGTATGAGCATTGCCCATGTTAGCGATGACTTGAAAATCCTCTCCTTAGAACACTATTATGACAACACCAAGTTCTTAGAGAAGCTGACAGCAAGCGCAAAACCAGAAACTGGCGATCGCGATCGGGTGGCGTCAGCCATACCAAAGCAGAAGCCAGCAAATTTTTGGAGTTTTCTCCAAAAATTGTGGCATGGGCAAGAAAAACCCAAAAGTGACCCAAAAAAACCTAGTGCTTGTCCATTTAGTGCCTTAATTAGGTAATTCCGGTTTAATTATTTTTCAGGGTGACAGTGGTGCATCTTCCTCAATTTATTGAATAGCAAGGGTTGAAAAATGCAAACATATTATTACGTTTTGGCAAGTCAAAAATTTCTCATCCACGAGGAACCAACCTCAGAGGTGCTCAAGGAGCGGACTCGATACTACCATGAACAAGAAAAAGAAATTGATTTTTGGTTGGTGAAGCAGCCAGCTTTCCTAGAATCACCTGAAATGGCACAGGTAAAAGCGAAGTGTCCTCAACCTGCCGCCGCCATTATTTCTACCAACCCCCAATTTATAACCTGGTTAAAACTGCGATTTGAGTATGTGATTACAGGAGAATTTCAGGCTCCCTCCGAGACTATCTCGGATCCTTTAGCATCTCTGAGCTATGTCTCTTAATATACTCTTATATTCCTGAGTTTCCTACTGAGGACTTTAGTCCTGATATTTTTGGGGACTAAAAGAGAAGAAAATCTAGGGTAGGTACAATACCTACCCTGACGGTAGGGGGACAAAAAATGCATTTTTGAAATCTTGGGCAAAGATTTCACCTGACGGGTAACAAAGAAGCTGCAAATCAAAAGATAAATTAGAGCCGTCTTGTGATGTGCAAGTGGTAGTGAATTTTGAAAGCAGTTTTCGGAGAATTTAGCTATCATTATCCTTCAATAGGTCTTGTTGAGAATCCGGTGAGACGGTTCTACTTTCTTGGCTTCAACCCCTTTTTACCCCTCAAGAATTCCATTTATGCCTCCCAATTTTCTCCAGAAATTTGATACTTTATCTAGGGCATTAGCACTGACTACAGCCAGTTTGATAGCGAGCATGACTTCTGTGTCCGCCCAACAAAATCTTCCCGTTTGTGAACTCCCGCGCCCTGGGGAATATGTGTTATTGGTACTGAGTCCTAGGGCAGACAGTTACCAACAGCTACGCAATATTATACCAAATCAGATTCAAGCTACAACTTGCCGATATCTTACTGATACAGTCACACGCATAGGCGGATTTAAGAATATTGATGACGCGAATCGTTGGGGAAGATATATAAAGAATATTGCTGGCTTATCTACTATCATCAGTACAAGAGCAGTAGCGGGTGATGTTGTACTAGATCCAGTTCAACCACCACCAACTCCACCTCAGACAATTAGCTTTAATCCCCAATTACTAGGGGATGGTTATGCTGTACTGGTAGATTATTTCAATCGTCCAGAACTAGCAAATAGTATACAACAACTAGTAGGCGGTAACATAGGTTTAGTTTCCTACGGACAACGCCCTTACTTATTGGCAGCTCATACTGGGAATCAACAAGAGGCATACAGGAAACTACAAAGGCTCAACGAAAGCGGTTTTTTTGCCATCCTAGTAGATGGAAATAAGGTAATGTTACTGCGCTCATCTGTAGCCATGTAAACTAGTAAGCAGACCGAGCTAACCAATAGATGGTTAAGCCCAAGGCGGAACCAGCGATCACCTGCACTGGTGTATGTCCCAGTAATTCCTTCAGACGGTCTTGACTAAAGTCTGGTTTTTCGTGGAATAACTCATCAATCATTTGATTGAGAATACGAGCTTGTTTACCAGCGGCTTGGCGGACTCCGGCAGCATCGTACATAACTATAATGGCGAAAACCGTAGCCAAAGCAAACTCAGCGGATGCCCAACCAAGACTTTCTCCCACGCCGGCTGCAAGGGCGGTCACTAAAGCTGAATGGGCGCTAGGCATACCTCCAGTTGTAACTAAAACACGTACATTCAGTTTCCGATGTTTGACCAGCTCAACTATGAGCTTCAATGCTTGAGCAATGAAACAAGCTACCAGAGCAACCAGCAGCACCCGGTTATCTAAAATATGGCCTATGTCCTGCATGGTGTTTCGGTTCGGTTAGTAAATTTAGCAGCAATTATTTTCTGAGGAAACATTTTTATGCAACCCAAAATCCCAAATCTATTGACTTAGTGATTGCGACTGGTGATAAAGTAAGCCAGCGACTGGAGTGGGTGCGCCAATTTCCCGAAGGTTTCTAGTTCCTGACAGGCTGCTTCGATTAGCTGTTGAGCTTTGGAGCGTGACTCTTCCAGTCCCCACAGGCTAGGATAGGTAACTTTTTTAGCTATTAGGTCTTTACCGGCAGTCTTGCCTAATTGCTCCTGGGTGGCGGTGATATCTAAAATATCATCTATGATCTGAAATGCTAAACCAATGTTTTGAGAATAGCTGGTGAGTTTTTGTATATCTTGAGAAGATGCCCCTGCGACTATTCCTCCACAAACGACGCTGGCTTCTAAAAGGGCAGCTGTTTTATGGTTATGAATGAAATTCAGGGTTTCTAGAGAAATATCTGATTTACCTTCGGAATCTAAATCAACCACTTGACCGCCCACTAAACCAGCTGCCCCCAAGGCTTTGCCCAGACGGGCGATTACTTGTAAAACTCGATCTCTAGAAACGGTTTCGGGGGTTTGAGTGGCTACAAACTCAAAGGCGTAAGCCAACAAGCCATCACCAGCTAAGATGGCAATATCTTCACCATAAACCTTGTGATTTGTCAATCTCCCACGACGATAATCATCATTATCCATTGCTGGTAGGTCGTCGTGAATTAGAGACATTGTATGAACCATTTCCATAGCACAGGCTGTGGGCATAGCCATGGAGATTGTACCGCCAATCATTTCACAGGCGGCAAGGCACAAAATGGGGCGCAGACGCTTACCTCCAGCTAATAGAGAGTAGCGCATGGATTGATAAATCTTTTCTGGATAGATCACAGGGATAGCCATATCCAAAGCAGTTTCACAAAGCTTTTGCCGCTCTTGGAGATAGGCTTCCAGGTTAAAGGTGGCTTGCTCTTTCATTTTCTGGAGGTTATCAGCTGCTACCATTCTTCAATTCCTTCTATTTTAGGGCCGGTTGGTTGTTTGTCTTATCCGTGACAATTTTAAACTGTTGACTGTTAAGTGTTAACAATTTGCCTTGTTTAAATAACTAGTAACTGTATTTTGTAACAACATGGCAACAGTCATGGGACCAACACCACCAGGAACTGGAGTCATATATTCGGCGACACTAGCAGTTGATTCCCAGTCAACATCTCCCACTAACCGACTTTTGCCACTGCTATCTGTTACACGATTCATACCCACATCTACCACAATAGAGCCTGGTTTGACTATTTCGCCAGTAATTAATCCTGGGCGACCTACAGCAGCAATAATAATATCAGCATTCTTGGTGATTTTACCAAGGTCGAGCGATCGCGAGTGAGCAATGGTAACAGTAGCATCAGCTTCCAGTAGCATTAAGGCCATTGGTTTACCTACTAAAATACTGCGTCCCACCACCACAACTTCTTTCCCCTGCAAAGAAATTTCATATTCCTGCAATAACCGCATCACACCGGCTGGGGTGCAACTGCGTAAACCAGCCTCTCCCCGCACTAGGCGCCCTAAGTTAACTGGATGCAGTCCGTCAGCATCTTTGTCCGGGTCTATTTTATTTAACAGGGCTACAGCATCCAAGTGGCTAGGGAGAGGTAACTGCACGAGAATACCATCTACACGTTCATCTTGGTTGAGTGCAGCAATTACCTCCTCAAGTTCCCCTTGGGTTGTTTCTGTGGGAAAATGCTGGCCAAAAGAAGCAATACCAACTTTAGTGCAAGCTCGTTCTTTGTTGCGTACATAAGCAGCTGATGCTGGGTTATCCCCCACCATTAATACAGCTAAACCAGGTAGCCGCCCAATTTTTCCTTGTGTTTCTGTAGTAATAGCTGAAATTTCTTGATGAATTTTTGCAGCTAAAGCTTTACCGTCGAGAATTTTGGCCGTTGTTGTTTTCATTAGAAAGGCTATGAGGCGTGTTTACTTTTCGTAACATATTTGGTTTTTTTGCGTGCCTAACTACTTCAGGCATTGCGCCTTAGTTTCATAGGGTTTTTCCATCTAAAAGAATATACTCATATTATTTATCTTCTCAGATTAACTGTCTCATCTGAACAGGGAAGGATTGAAGAATCATTCCCCGAATCTGGAAATTTACCCACGGGAAGTGACTCTATGCAATTAACAAAAAACTTTCATATTTGGAGCATTGCTTTGTTACTTTCAGCAGCACTTTGTAGTTGTAGTTCCTTGAGAACACCGAGCCTAAATGGAGGTAACTTGAGCATGGGTCAGAATATCACCCTGATTCAGGAAATTAAACCAGCAACAGACCAGGGGAATATAGTTTACATCCGGGGTAAGGTAGAAAGGCAAGTTCCCCTAGTGAAGCAATGGGCATATCAAATTAATGACTCCACTGGCAAAATTTGGGTAATTACCCATCAACCCCATCTCCAAGAAGGCCAGGAAGTCCTAATTAAGGGTAAACTTAGCTACAAGAGTATTACCCTGGCTGACCAAGAGTTTGGGGAAGTTTATCTAGAGGAAAGTTAAGATAATTCCGAGCAATTACCCAGAAAAATCCATGATTAAGCAACCAGTTCATGTAGCGATGGCAATTCTTTATCAACAAGATAAATTCCTCATGCAACTGCGAGATAATATCCCTGGTATTCTCTACCCTGGTTACTGGGGGCTATTCGGTGGTCATCTCGAAGATGGCGAAACGCCAGATGCAGCACTCCAGCGAGAAGTAATGGAAGAAATCGGCTACAGTCTCCCAAAATTTTTTGCATTCCGCTGTTATGTAGATCATGCTGTAGTTCGTCATGTCTTTCATGCACCACTCTTACTCGAATTAAATCAACTAGTTTTAAACGAAGGGTGGGACATGAGATTATTAACACCTGAAGATATTCGCCAAGGTCAGTGTTATTCTCCAATAGCCGATGAAGTAAGACCTTTAGGGGATATACATCAGCGCATCATGTTAGATTTTATCGGTGATTAAGAAATCCCCATCTTCCCCCATAAGTCCCAGTCCCCAGATACCACATAGTCAAGTGTTGAAATTCCGGTAAAAAACCGTACTTAAGCCGAAACTACTTTTCTATCTGAATTCCCTAGACTAAAATAATAATAGAGGCAAAAATATAAGCTACTGAGTCTCAACACTCAGTTTAATACAAGCAAAATGGGATTCTTTGACTCTGATATAGTTCAGCAAGAAGCAAAACAACTGTTTGAGGATTATCAAGCACTAATCAAACTTGGCAGCAACTACGGCAAGTTTGATCGTGAGGGCAAAAAGCTATTCATCGAGCAAATGGAAGCTATGATGGATCGCTATCGCGTCTTTATGAAGCGATTCGAGCTGTCAGAGGATTTTATGGCGCAGATGACTGTGCAGCAACTCAAAACTCAGCTAGGTCAATTTGGCGTAACTCCCCAGCAGATGTTTGAGCAAATGCATCTAACCCTAGAGCGTATGAAAACCGAACTAGAAAAACAGCAGTAGTGAATTTAAATTTCTTGGTGCAATTTTAGTTTTTTGAAAAAAACTAAAATTGCACTAGTTGCACTAATTATTTATGGTTTAGGTTGCTGAAACTGCGAAGCTGGCTTAAAGTTCTCTGAAGGTACACCTTTGAGGGCTTGTTCCATAAAATCTTTCCAGATAGGAGCCACCATACCGCCACCGGTTGCACCTCTAGATAATGGTCTGTTATCGTCTCTACCCACCCAGACAGCAGTTGTTAACTGTGGCACAGTCCCGACATACCAAATATCCCTTTCAGATGAAGTTGTTCCTGTCTTACCAGCACTAGGACGACCTATATCCGCAGCTCTACCAGTGCCGTTAGTTACTACTGAACGCATAACATCAATAGTTGCTGCGGATGCCCATGGGTCGAGAACTAACTGTGGTTTGGGTGTATTATCTAACAAGATATTGCCACTACTATCGGTGACACGGGCCATAATCGTCGGTGGCGACTTCCAGCCATAATTGGCAAAGGTAGCGTAAGCACTCGCTAGTTCCAGAGGTGTTATGCCTATAGCTCCTAGGGGTAAAGAAGTCACAGGTTTCATGGGACTATTGATACCCAAGGTACGGGAGACTTCCACAACTTTATTCATGCCTATAGACATACCCACCCTGATCACGGGAATATTACGAGACTGGGCTAGGGCGGAACGTATTGTCATTCCACCTTGAAATCCACCATCATAGTTCCTAGGACTGTACCAACCGCTACCATCTCGATACCTAACTGGTGTATCTTGCACTATGGTATCCGGTGCATACTTACCAGTAGCAAAAGCGGCATAGAATACTAGTGGTTTAAAAGCAGAACCTGGTTGACGCTGGGCTTGGGTTGCACGGTTAAATTCACTAGTTCGGGAATTTACACCCCCTACTAGAGCCTTAACAAACTGCGTCCGGGGGTCAATAGCTACCAGAGCAATTTGATTACCCTTTAACCCCTGACTGCTCAATTTTTGATGCCAGTTGCTGACAGTTTGTTCTGCCATAATTTGGAAATCAGCATTAACAGTGGTTTGCACACGCATTCCACCTTTTATCAGTGCGTCACGCCCAAATTTTTGAACTAACTCCCGAGACACAGTATTAGTAACATAAGGTAAAGCGCTACCTTGGAAAGAGCGAATTTTGCCAAACTTAAGTTCTTGGTTGAGAGCCTGATCATATTCATCCTGGCTAATCCAGTTCAAATCCAGCATCCGCCCCAAAACTTCTTTTTGTTTGCGTTTTGCCAGTTCGATATTCGCAAAGGGGCTGAATTCTTCTGGTGCTTGAATTAATCCCGCCATCATGGCTGACTCAGCCAAGTTTAAAATTTCTGCTGACTTGTTAAAGTAACTGCGTGCTGCTGTTTGTACACCATAGTTATTATGACCCCAATAAACCTGATTGAGGTACATTTCTAGAATTTCTTCTTTCTTGAGGATTTGCTCTAACCTAATTGCTAGTACCCCTTCAGCTAACTTCCGGGTAAAAGCACGCTTGTGAGATAAAAACAAATTTTTTACCAGCTGCATGGTGATAGTAGAGCCTCCCTCGCGCACACCACCTGCTAGCAAGTTCGTTACCAAAGCACGTCCCACACCACTGGGATTGATACCATGGTGATCGTAAAAATGACTATCTTCACTGGCTAGCACTGCCCGTTTAAGGTGCGGGGAAATTCTATCTAGGGGAATCACCTCCCGGTTAGCTTCTCCGTGAAGACTAGCTAGTAGTTTACCATTAATGTCATAGATATAACTTGTTTCCGAGGGAAAAAAGTTACGCATCTGTCTGACATCTGGTAAGTTACGGAAACTAATAGCCAGACCAACCAGCCCCCCGGCTACAATGGAGCTGGCCAGCATGGTGATTGACAGTAGAGTACCGCCAGTTATTTGGCCTACTCCTTTGAAAAACTCAAAACCTGATGAAGCCTGACCTTGCGGTTGCTTATTTGTCAAAGTCCTAGAAGACGACACGGCTTTCTTACTTCCTCACTTGTAAATATAACTGTAATTTATTCAATGAAGCTAGGCGGTTAATTTTTTGCCATTATATTAATTCGGTAGATTAAACTGCGTATTGCCTATGAATATCACCAACCTACCTTCCTATAGAGTACAAAACATAGTTAATAGTGAATCTGTGAGTATGAAAGAAAATTTTTTTTGGCTGCATCGTGGCGTAGTGGAAGTTTTCCCCCAACCAACTGATGCTGATAGTGAAACTGAAAGTTTAGAGAAACGCCTGTTAACTACGAACAGACCTTTAAGGATCAAACTGGGAATTGACCCCACAGGATCTGATATTCATCTTGGTCATAGCATACCAGTAAGGAAACTGCGATCTTTTCAAGATGCTGGTCATACTGCTGTTTTGATTATTGGTGATTTTACCGCTCGTATTGGCGATCCTACAGGTAAATCTGAGGTGCGCCGTCAGCTCACAGAAGCAGATGTCGCACGCAATGCTCAAACTTATCTTGACCAGGTGCGTCCTATCTTAGATTTTGACACCCCTGGTAGATTGGAGGTGCGTTATAACTCAGAATGGCTATCCCAGCTTAATTTAGGGAAGATTCTCGAGTTACTCTCTACTATGACTGTGGGACAGATGTTAGCCAAAGAGGGATTCGCGGAACGCTATAAAAAAGAGAATCCAATTTTCCTTCATGAGTTCCTCTATCCATTGATGCAAGGCTATGATTCAGTGGCTGTGGAAGCAGATGTAGAGTTAGGGGGAACTGACCAAAAGTTTAACATCGCTGTGGGGCGAGACTTGCAACGGCATTTTGGACAAAAGCCACAGTTTGGGTTACTGCTGCCGATTTTAATCGGTACGGATGGCGTGCAAAAAATGTCTAAGTCCCTCGGTAATTATGTGGGATTATCAGAACACCCAGCCCAAAAATATCAGAAGTTACAAGGTGTTCCTGATAATTTACTATCTCAGTATTTTGAACTGTTGACTGATTTACCTTTGGATAAACTGCCAGAAAATCCCCGCGATCGCCAAATGCTTTTAGCATGGGAAGTTGTGCGACAATACAACGGTGAAAGTGCTGCTATTCAGGCTAAGGATGCGGCCAAAAGCGGCGGTAAGGAAGGTGCAGTTCCAGAGTTCTCCCTGGCGGGAGTCTCAGAGTTTCCTGTGAAGTTGGCTTACCTTCTGAATGTGACTGGTTTATGCAAAAGTACTGGGGAAGGTAAACGCAAAATTCAAGAGGGTGGTGTACGTTTAGATGGCGATCGCATTACTGATGTTGATACCATTTTTCAGGGGGAGAATGAATTAGAAGGGCGGGTTCTACAAGTTGGCAAAAATAAGTTTGTCCGTTTAGTGCTTTAATGGCAGTTGGGAACAGATGTAGAGGCCTTAGCGGCTTCCCCTAGGGTACACAGATGAACACACATAAAAAGATTATTGTGCCTTTGGATGTGCCGGATTTACAAAGTGCGATCGCTCTTGTAGACCGGTTACCCCAGGTAGATTTCTGGAAGGTGGGTTTAGAATTATTTACTAGTTCTGGTCCAGCAATTCTGGAAGTTTTAAAGTCTCGCCAAAAGCGGATTTTTTTAGATTTAAAGTTTCACGACATCCCCAATACTGTAGCGGGGGCCTGTCGTGCTGCTGCTGGTTATGGGGTGGATTTACTCACAATTCACGCTACTGCTGGTCAAGATGCTTTAAAAGCTGCTCGGTCAGCTGTACAGGAAGGGGCTTTACACGCGGGTGTGAAACCACCTCAATTAATTGCTATCACCCTACTTACAAGTATTTCTTCTCGGCAGCTAGCAATTGATTTGAAAGTTCCCCTAGAATTACCAGAGTATGCTTTAGCAATGGCACTCATGGCCCAGGAGTCTGGGTTAAGTGGTGCTGTTTGTTCACCCCAAGAGGTAGGACAGTTACGGCAAATTTGTGGCCATGACTTTTTGCTGGTTTGTCCAGGTATCCGCCCCACTTGGGCACAAAAGGCAGATCAAAAGCGATCGCTGACCCCCGCCCAAGCTATACTCGCTGGCGCAGACTACCTAGTAATTGGCCGTCCCATTACTGGGTCTGACGATCCTCAGTTAGCCTGGAATCAGATTGTTGAGGAATTAACCACATTGGCATGAAGGCAAAAGTCAGGAGAAGCAATTATCGCTGGTGGTTTATAGTTGTCTGGGGAGTCTTGACAGCAAATACCATGAATAATCCCGTATTTGCCCATATACCTATGTCACTAAACCAGAAAGAAACTCTTTGTTCTCAGACAAGTTTAGAAAAATTAATTACTCAGCTATTGCGTGATTTACCTAGCTATGCTAACCGTGCATCTCAGCGCGCCCGTCGTCGTAGTAGAAGCAGTGACATTTATAGCTATATGCTGGTGGCGGGAAAACCTGAATTTGCACCTCTACCCCTCAACATAGATGAGCGGCAAAATACAACGCCGGTTGAACAGGTTTTTTTTACTACTTTAGTAAGGCAGTATATCAGCGGCAAAGCTGTAGAATCGCAGCAATTTCACCGGCTATTATTGACAAAATCTCTCACTGGTTGGCGTTTGGTAATGATGTTTACCCAAGAAGGTAATTATCCCCAAAAGCAGGTAGTATCTCCCCCCAGGGATAGTAGTAACGGTGTGGTTGCACAAGCTGTAAAAACTTGGTTGCGAGACTGTCGAGCCCAGTAGTCAAAATTTTTCAGGTAAACAGTCATGATAGCTATTCCTGCTATATAAAACCTAGACAAAGCTAGACTTTACTTTCTACTTCAACGGGAGCATGGGAGCGGTTATCCCTGGTGTAGACTTGCACGCCCTAGCCAGACGCGATATTTCTCAAGTTAAGATTTACAAGAAAGACTACCG
>NZ_JAQMTM010000118.1:0-10120 GCF_028331085.1 Anabaena sp. CS-542/02 | reverse complement strand
GCTACCTGGGCTGATGTGATCAACCGCGCTAACCTGGGTATGGAAGTAATGCACGAGCGTAACGCTCACAACTTCCCCTTAGACTTGGCTGCTGGTGAAGTTGCTCCTGTTGCTTTGACTGCTCCTGCAATCAACGGTTAAGAGATTAAGGTTAAGAAACCTAAAATAATACTTTCTCCCCTTGATGAAAGCGCCCTTCCCACCGGAAGGGCGCTTTTGGTTTGGTAATACAGCGATCCGGGGGTTAGAAACCCCTGTCTGAAAGCTAAAGTCAGATAAATCTGACTAAAAGATTAGGTATTTGATACTCTTGACGGGATGCTGCTGCTAGTCAACATACCCTGGCCATTCACCATAATCTTCTCCTAGATTTGCCGCTTAATCTCTCGTGAGTATCTTCTAATAAAGCGGGAATATTTAGGTTTTCTGGACAGCGCGGTAAACAGTCACCGCATTCGGTACAACGGTTAGCTTTCATTCCGGGAAACCAGTGACCGGCATTTTCAAACATACCGTAACGATATTTTCCATAGTCATTCATATCATAAGCTACAGCGAGATTGCGTAATCGCAAAACTTCGGGAATATTGATATTGTCTGGACAAGGTAAACAAGCATAACACTGGCTGCATTTATCAGTTTTCAAAGCAGCTTTCTGGTGTTCTTCTAACCGTTGGAAAGCTAAAGTTTCTGAGAATGTTAACGGTTGAACACTATCGGACTCCTGTAAGGGTTTGATTAATTCTTCAGAAGTGGCTGGCCCCACGCTCAAGGTAGTAATACGATGATCGCTGAGTAAAAATCGATAGTTTAATTCTAAAGGTGAATAAGGCTGACACAGGTCTGTTAATGTTTGGGGTGGCGTGTAGAGGCGACCGCCCTTATCAGCTGGGGAAATGATAAAAATCCCCATGTCCTTGTTAGCTGCTAGCTCAATTGCTGGTGCATTACGCTGGAAAAAATAGTAATAATGTAGATTGACAAATTCAAAGAAATCTGTATTGATGGCTGCTAAAATTACATCCAATGAACCGTGGGTGGAAAAACCAACATGGTGCACTCGACCATCATCAACAGCTTCCTGAACGGCTTTCATGCAGCCATTGTTGGCCTGCACCCACTGGACATGCTCCCAAGTATTTAAGCCATGAATTCCTAGGCAATCTAGATAATCTAGATTTAGTCTTTCTAGTGATTCATTGATATACCGACGCATACTATCAGCATCAACTGTAGGCGGGATTTTGGTGGTGATGTAAACCTGGGAACGGGGTACTGTCAATCGGCCTTTGATAGCTGCACCAAGATATTCCTCACTTTTGCCATAACCTCTAGCTGTTTCAAGATGATTGACTCCCAGGGCTAAGGCTGTAACAATTGTCTGCTGTGCATTTGTGACATTAGTCAGGTAGCGCATTGTTCCCAAAGAAAAGACTGAGAGGTGTAGGTTTGTTTTGCCAAAGCGTCGGTATTGCATGAAAAGTTAGCGGAAAGGGGGGTGGGGAACGGAGTGAGCACAGACGCGACTAATCACGTCTCTGCTCATTTAGCTGTTTCCATTACCAAAGCGCTTGATCAAATCTTCGGGACGAAGATTGGAGATAAATTCCCGGAAGGCTTGCTGTTCTGCTTCATCTGCATCCCGGTCAACAGGGATGGAAGCATCGGAAACCACTTCTTCCATGACCCAGATTGGGGAATTAGTACGCAGAGCAATGGCGATCGCATCGCTAGGACGCGCATCAATTTCTTTTTTGATTTCGCCTTGCTGGACAATTAAGGCTGCATAAAATGTGTCCTTTTGTAACGAGTGAATAATCACCTTTTCCAGAATCATCGAACATGACTCTAAAAGATTCACAATTAAGTCGTGGGTCAAAGGCCTGGGAGGCTTTTGATTTTCAAGCGCCCCCATAATTGCCCTAGCTTGTTCCTGTCCAATATAAATTGGCAAAGCACGGCGATCTGAGGAATCTTTCAAAAGTACGATCGGACTGCGGGTTATGGCATCTAATGCTATGCCAGCGACTCTCATTTCAATCATTGCCTAAGCCTCTACAATCCTGTGAATGATTGGGCGCTCCGTAATAAATAATACCATTGACTGGGGTAAGTTGGGTAGGGGAATAAACATAAGCATTGTTCTCTATAATTGCTTCTATTAAACTCCGAACTTGTTGTGAACACCAGAGTAAGTCAAAGTCATCTAACTAGACAATAACCTTCTTAACCAAGTATGCCTTGTGAATGATGCGAATGTGTTAATAAATTTATAATAAAAACAGTCTGAAATTATACTTAAGGTGTTCGTCATTCATGTCAGAATTACAGTGAATTTTGGGCAAAATTAGGCAATAAATACAATTAGTTTGAGAAAAAAGCCGTGTTTACAGGATTAATCCAAGCCTTAGGAACGATGAAACCCATAGGGGGGGATTCTTGGCAAATTACCTTTGTAAGTCAATCTTCTGTTGTGATTATGCAGGATTTGGCTTATGGCGACAGCGTTGCTGTAGATGGCGTGTGTTTAACAGTGGAAAAAATTTTCCACAATGGCTTTATCGCCACTGCTTCGCCGGAGACTCTCAGCCGCACCACCCTGGGAGATGAGCAAACACAACAGAAATATGTCAACTTAGAAGCCTCCCTACGGGTGGGTGGTAAAGTCGGCGGTCACTTTGTTATGGGTCATGTAGATGGTATAGGTCAATTAGTAGAGGCCAAGCAAACGGCTAGTTCTTGGGAAATGACCTTTACTGCACCCGAAGCGATCGCGCGGTATATTGTCCCCAAGGGTAGCATTGCTGTGAATGGTATCAGCCTCACAGTAGCTGTATATGATCCCGAATTATATCAGTTCACAGTGGCAGTCATTCCCCTTACCTATGAGGAGACAAATCTCCGCTATCTTGTCCCTGGTAGTTGGGTAAATTTAGAAGGGGATATTCTCGGCAAATACGTGGAAAAATTTGTTTCTCCTGGCAAAAACCACCGGAAAAAAGATATACTAACACCTGAGTTCTTAGCAGAACATGGCTATTTGTGAGTAGGGAAAGTCAAGAAATTTGACTTTTGACTTCCCCCAGAGGGTTGCCCTATTCTTAAGGAACCCGAGCTGTTTGTAAAGCTTGTACCAACTGATTAAAGGCAACCTCTAATTTTACACCGGAGTCAACAGCAACCCAACCTTGTGGTTTGAGGTGGCGGACTTCAAAGTGTAGGTGATTCCCTGTAGAATTACCAGTGCTACCAACTCGGCCAATGACGGTTCCCTGTTCCACCATTTGACCGGGTTGGACAAATAGTTCTGACATATGAGCATAAAGGGTTTGTTGAGCAGAAGCATGGTTAATAATTACGGTTAAACCATAACCACCCAACCAGTTGGCAGTTTCCACCGTACCGGCTGCTGCTGCTACTACTGGTGTACCCATAGGAGCAGCCAAATCTGTGCCGGAGTGGAAGCGGATATCGCCTGTAATGGGATGATTTCTCCAACCAAATACCGAACTAATGCGAGCAGGTATAGAAAGCGGAAAGATCATACCCCCATGACCATAGGCGACGGAACCTGTAAAGGGAATTTGTGGCAATACTGATGCTAGGGGGAAGTCATAAGCTACTGTACTGGGGCGGGGTGCAATATTCCCTGCGGCCATGGGTGGGGGTAAAGTCTCACCACTGGCTACAATAGCAGATCCTAACGCTGATGTAATAGGGTTAGGGGTAAACCGATGAGAGGGAGAAGCGGTTTTGTTAGCACTATTAGCACTATTAGATGGAACCCATCTGTTGCTGCTGTGATTATTTAGGGCTGGAACCTGCGCTAACTGAATATTTTGGCTGGTTTTCACCCAGCTTGGTGCTGTTTTCTGATGGCGTGCAGCTTCCCGGGTGGCTGGAGCACAACTACTCCCTGATATACTTTGCCCAGAGGGTAAAACAGTTTGACAACCACTATACCGTTCTGTTAGCACCACGGAGTTAGGTGCTTGATAAGTAGCCGTTGTCTTGGTAGTGTAATTGGTAGGGTCAATATAGGCGTTATTATAATCCGTTGTTGTCCCTGCTGTTGCACTTGTTGGTCTGTCCGAGTTATTTGATGGCTGGGCAACTTTTGGGAGTTTTTCAGGTAAAGCCTGGGGTGTTGTAGGTTGGGCTACTTCAGTTTTGGGTTCCTCCCAGGTCACATTTGCTCTGGGAGTAGAAACCTCAGTTTTGGGTTCCTCCCAGGTCACATTTGCTCTAGGAGTAGAAACCTGTTGTTTAGTACGTAGTTGCTGTATAAGGTCAGCTTGTTCTTCTGGAACTGAAGATTCTGGTTGGGATGGTGCGGAAGAAACAGTCTCTTTTTTGAGACTCTTTGGTATTACTACTGCTGGAACCGAGTAACTTTCAATCGTGGGAACAATATTATCTATACTTGTTTCTGTTTGGGCAATTGCCAAACCCCCACCTAAGAGGCTGACAGTAGTTAGCAGAAAAAAGCCTTGTGCTGGTAGCGTAGATGCACATATGTGGAGCAGCTTCGCGTAAGGATAGCATCTTAATGAGTTCTGTGAATGGTGTTGGGCAGATTTATGGCGCTGCGTCATTGCTTCTCTGTGTTGTTATAAATTAGCCTAAAGAGATGATTTGAGTGCTTTGTCTAGCCTAAAGAGCGAAATTTTCAACAAACCTAAAACAAAACAGAAGATTTACGGTAACCCAAACTGATTGTACCGGGTTCGAGATAAATTTCTGGCATTTTTATGTCATTTGGCTCTTTTATCTCAAAGGATATGTGGAGATTTCCCTGGGTCGTTACGCCCACTACAGTGCCTAAAAGATTATCTATGTATACTTGCTCACCAATATTTGTCAATAAATCTAAATATTGAGACAAGAGTACACTTATTCCTTCTTGACTGAGACAGTCTATACCGGATTGTATTCCTACCAAAACTGTTTTCGTGAGCATTTCTAGACCAGAGATAGCCTGATGAGGCTGGGAGGCCTGCCAGGATTGGAGATTGATACCAGTTTCGGGTACTGGGTTAGCCCAGTTAATGCCGACGCCAATTACCGCTTGTGTGATCTGTCCGTTATTGACTTTTGTTTCTGTCAAAATGCCGCCGAGCTTTCGACCCTGCAAGACTAGGTCATTGGGCCATTTAATGCCCACACTGATGCCGCACTGACGCAACTGGGCAGCAATCCCCCAAGCACTGGCTAAGGTAAGCCGATAACTATCGGCAGCTTCTAGTTTAGGAACAACACCCACCGAAAGATATAATCCGCCGGGGGGAGAAATCCACTCACGACCCCATTGTCCCCTGCCAGAAGTTTGATGAGTTGCAATTACTACAGAGTTTTTATCAGCCCCATCCTTCAGCAAGCGCCACAGGGTCTGATTAGTTGAAGGAACACTTTCAAAAATATGCAGGGAAGATGGTATATAAGTATACTCAACTTTCGATTCCAGCTGACTTTCTAAGGGTTGCCGAATGACTTCGCCACCCGATCTATCAAATCCCACAGCAGTTAACCCAAATCACGTTCTTCAAGTTAGCATTAATTGACTGATGTTGAATTTTGTTTAGGTTTGGCTCAAGATGCACACTTGGCATTGGCACAATTGGCAAGGACTACCCTATCTTACTTGTAGTCTTCTTAAAGATTGGCATCACGGCTTTTTTACTCAGCAGTTTTGGCCGCGATCGCCTGAAGATTTGACAAAAGTACTGCACCCAGAAGCATCAGCTTATCGCCTCCAACAGGTACATGGCAATATTGTTCTCACCCCAGAAGACATTGAGGGGAAGACGGGGGGCGAGGATTGCGGTCTAGTTTTGGGAGATGGTGTGATCAGCCAACAGCCACTACAAGCTGTTTGGGTAGCTAGTGCCGATTGTACACCTGTATTGATTGCTGATGTCAAAACTCGACAAGTAGCTGCACTACACGCGGGTTGGCGGGGAACAGCAGCGAAGATTGTTCCCGTGGCTATCACCCGATTGCAAGAGCAAGGTAGCAAACTGGATGATTTACGCATTGCAATCGGACCGGCGATCGCCGGTGAGGTTTATCAAGTTTCTCTGGATGTGGCTGCCCAACTTGGTGCTACTATTACACCCTATGCAGAGCAAGAGCAAATTATAGGTGCTTTGCATGAGTTACCAAATTCACCGTTATTGGTAGACCCCGATCCAGGAAAGGTAAAGTTGGATGTGCGGCGAGTCAATGTTTTACAACTGGAAAGCTTGGGTATGAGCGCCGAACAAATAGCGATCGCTCCTTACTGTACTTACCAAACTCCAGAATACTTCTTTTCTTATCGTCGGGAGAAACAGAAAAAAATTCAATGGTCGGGAATTGTCAGCGCCATAGACCCAGATATATTGTGATCTTTGATAAGCTGTAAGCACTGGTACGAGGAGTCTCTGTTGTACTATGAACTGGTTGTTTACGGGACGTTTAAGAGTAGATGAAGTAACGGTTAAGATTGCGGATTTGCCAAAATCTTTACAGGGTATAAAACTGGTACAGTTGACAGATTTTCACTATGATGGTGTGAGAATTTCTGAAAAACTGTTAGCACAAGCGATCGCCGCTAGTAACAAGGCTGAACCCGATATAATTTTATTAACTGGTGACTATGTAACCGACGATCCTACACCCATTCACCAACTAGCCTTACGACTTAAAGATTTACAAAGTCGCTCTGGTATTTATGCCGTCCTCGGTAATCATGATATACATTACCAGCACTCAAAAACAGAAATAACATCTGCCCTGAATAACATAGGGGTTAATGTCCTGTGGAATGAAATCGCCTATCCTTTAGGACAAGAGTTACCAATTGTAGGACTAGCTGATTATTGGTCACGGGAATTTAACCCTGCACTAGTTATGAACCAACTCAACCCTAGTACACCCCGCATTGTTTTATCCCATAACCCGGATACGGCTAAAGTTTTGTCACAGTGGCGAGTAGATTTACAACTATCTGGACATACCCACGGAGGTCATATTGTCCTACCAGGAATTGGCCCTGTGATTTTCCATTATCAAAAGCTGCTAAAACAACTTCCTCAAAAAGTGCGCCAATGGGAACCTGCGTTACTAGCCAACTGCTCAAAAGTAGTCCGATACTGGGAATGGGCAAAAGGTTTTCATCAAGTGTTGGACAATCAATTATATGTCAGCCGTGGCTTAGGAACTTATAGTCCAGGACGTTTATTTTGTCCACCTGAAGTCACTGTAATTACCTTAATTGGCGACTAGTTATTTATTATTTAATCATAAACCGCCACAAGTTACGATGGAAAAGTATCAGTAACCTATGGCGGCTTATTAGATATCTAGTGTTTAGATGAAATTTGAAAAACAGGGTGAATTAACTCAAATAAAGTGGACGATTTTCGCAACCATTGATCTGACAATTGATCATCCTTAATTACTATCAACAGGCATCTGTAGGTGGAACTTCTAAAACCTCCAAAAAGATCAATTAACTCAAGGTGGAAAACTTTGGCGACAGGATGCAACAAATGATTTCTGATTGCGAGTTCATTAGAGCAGGAGGTACAGGCTCCAATTTATAGGTTTTTTAATTAACTTTTAATTCCTTTGTACCTTATTTGTAATTTAGCACCCTCTATTCAATTTGTGTAAGATATTTACCAAACTTGAACAGCATTAACTTTCTGTCATATTTTTGTAAATTATCTTAATATAGTATTTCCCATGCTCGTGAGGTACAAAGTTGTTTAGTTTCAGGGAACAGGGAACAGGGAACAGGGAACAGGGAATTGATGTGTACTTCATTAGCCTGAAAAAGGCTTTATTTCCCTGACTATGGGCTGAAATCATCGCCAACGCCTGTTTACCCTCAGTAGTTTTTTGATTTGCTGACAGCATCTTGATAACAGGGGTTGACGCTGGAATATCAGTCTGGATGACCTTGAGTACGTGGAATCAGAGTATCCGCGGACATTCCGTTCTAAGGATGCAGCTTTATTTAAATCTGTAGTAGCTCTATATTCAAACCCCAGTTGAGAACAAACAAACCCCCGATACTTGTATGCTTCAATGTAGGTGGGATTGAGGCTAATAGCTTGGGTAAAATTTGCGATCGCCTCCTCATATTGTCCTCTACTGGCATTCTCTACTCCCCAGTTATAAAAAGTTTCAGCATCCCAGCGCTGAACAGATATATTTACCTGATGAATTGAAAGATTTGGAGGCGAAGCAGAAGGTAAACTGGTAGTGTTTAGCTGTTGAGACTTGAGTTGCTTGTAAGCTAGATTGATTTGTTTGATTTTTGACTCTGCTTCCTGTTTTTCCTCATGGTTAAAAAAGCGATCAGGATGCCAAATCTTTACCAATTGACGGTAAGCTTGCTTCACCTGTTCCTGTGACGCACCGGGCGTTAGTCCTAAAACTTCATAAGCATGATTAATATCGAGGTAATCGCTCATACTGAAAGAAACAGGCAACTCTTATATAGATATATGTTAACTATTCCCCTAAATTTTTTGCACTCAAACCAAACTCCTCATAGTGGATACCATTGGGACGGTAGTAGTCGCCGCTTTTTTGAAGGTTGGTATTATCGCCTAACTTTACCTGATTGTGGTCAAACCTTCGCGTTCATGTACTCCATAGAAGACCCCATTGGAGGCCAACCCTATAGTGGCGGTGCTGCTCAAGTCCTCGGACCCAATGATGAGTATATATGTCGTACTTTTCCTGATGTCAAAGGATTTTGGGGTAGTCGAGATGTTCTCGCATTAGGTCATTGGGGTAAAACCGACCTCAACACCCTACCTTTATATCTCATCCCGACCGAGTTTAAACATCATGTCCAAGAAGGCTATCAAGCCACAGCTACCTTAAATCAAGGAGAGATTTACGATCCGGCTACTGGTAATTATTGCCGTTGGCTATACGACATTGAGCCGATATACTACTGGGGGAATCAAAATAGTCTTCAGCAATCAACCGCCGGTTGGCTGTCATCTTTACAGATTTTTGAACCTGGATGGCAAATCTTGATGGCTCACGGGTTAGCAAGTGGTAGGATTGATTGGAACGGTAAAATCTATGAATTTACAAATGCGCCAGCTTACGCAGAGAAGAACTGGGGCGGCGCTTTTCCCCAAAAATGGTTTTGGTTGAATTGTAATCACTTTGATGGCGAACCCGATTTGGCTTTGACGGCTGGCGGTGGCAAGCGTGGTGTATTGTGGTGGATGGAATCTGTGGCCATGATTGGCCTGCACCATCATGGCAAGTTTTATGAATTCGTTCCCTGGAATGCAAAAGTAGAATGGGATATTCAGCCGTGGGGTAGATGGCAAATGCGCGCCAAAAACTTACATTATGAAGTTGAATTGACCGGAACCACGCCTTTACCTGGTACACCTCTGCGCGCGCCGACAGCAAATGGTTTATTATTCTGTTGTCGGGATACCATGCAGGGAAAATTAAATTTGGAGTTACGAAAATTAACTCATAGCAAATCTCAAACAATCCTCAAAGCACAGAGTTCTCTATGCGGTTTAGAAATAGGCGGCGGTTCTTGGGATAATTCTTGGCAGTCTACCTAAAAATCCTGCTATCATAGTATCTGTTTGCATATGCTTTGTAGTTGGGGCTGTAGCTCAGATGGATAGAGCGAGCGCCTCCTAAGCGCTAGGTCGCCGGTTCGAGCCTGGCCAGTCCCGTCCTGAGGAAATGATTAAATCAACAAGAAAGTCGGAAATGGTATTTAGTTTTCCGACTCACTTGATTATATGGTATCAAATGCGATATGTCCTGTTAATGCAGCTTTGTCTGTGTATTATGTGAAAAAATCGGCATTGCATAATCGAAGATGAATGGTGTTTCTCGTACCAGCCCTGCTTATACCCATAGAGTTCCTGCGGCTCTAGCAGGAAGTGCTTTAGAAGCAAGGGGAAGAGGATGTTTGTCAAGTCATGATTAGTGTATCAACTATTGTTTTACCCCACCCTCTCCTTGCAAGGGTAGGTTTTTAATATGATCTGTGAAGGCAAGACTAGGAAGACAA
The DNA here is from genome assembly GCF_028331085.1 of Anabaena sp. CS-542/02. Classification (NCBI taxonomy): domain Bacteria; kingdom Bacillati; phylum Cyanobacteriota; class Cyanophyceae; order Nostocales; family Nostocaceae; genus Anabaena; species Anabaena sp. CS-542/02. The sequence goes on along the minus strand of NZ_JAQMTM010000118.1, from coordinate 66 downwards.
GGAAGGAAAGTGGACAAGGAAGATTTTATACGGACAATGGTCTTTTAAGGGGCTATTTTTCTTACT
>NZ_JAQMTM010000117.1:0-19422 GCF_028331085.1 Anabaena sp. CS-542/02 | reverse complement strand
GTAGACTTGCACGCCTTAGCCAGACGCGATATTTCTCTTAAGATTTACAAGAAAGACTACCGCTATCATTGCTTGGTTTTCGCGTTGGCAATAGTCTTAATTCAATACTTGATATCGTAGGATTATATATCAAGTGGGCGGTTTTCTTAACTCACTTATGTCAATATTTGTCAACATAAGTATAGTTTTGTCTATAAAATAGTCAGCTTAGGACTAGCTCTATTTATTATTCAGCTACAGCTTCTACAGGGTAATTATCGGTAATGGGAGGTTCAGCAGATACATCTTCTGGAGCAGTAAATACCGCGCCATTGAGTGTGATGGAGTCAATCATCAGTCTAGTAATTTCTTGCCGATGTCCCCGTTTTTTACGGGTTTTCTTTTTCGGCTTCATTTTATATACTATGACTTTGCGGCCTCTCAGATTCCTGAGAATTGTTCCTTCTACAGTCGCCCCTGTTACTAACGGCTGTCCTATGGTGACTTCGCCGTCATGCTGCACTAGTAAGACTGAATCTATTGTAACTTTTTCGTCGGCTTCGATATGGAGCAGTTCAATATCGTAAAAGCGACCAGGTTCAACTTTTAGTTGCTTGCCGCCAGTTTCAATAATTGCGTAGGTCATGAAATTGTCCTTGAAGTTGCCGTACAGGTAGCTGGCTTTAAAGGCGATCGCTCGCTGTTGCTAGCTTTTGTGTATGTCTACCTGATCCGAGCCGGAATAAGACAGACAATCTCTTACTATACTTAGATTAATCTGTTTATGTCAACTGTGATGGAGGGTTTTATTTGAGTTGTAAATATTACTATAAGGTGTTGAGTTTTGAACAACCTGTTCAAAACTCAACAGGGGAATTTGTTAGTTTCTCGCCCCTAACTTTTGACCTACACCATTTTTTTGTGCTGGCTCATTTTCTGGTAATTCCACACCAAAGACCCGACCGAAAGCCTTTTCTACTTTGTAGCCAGAATCAATGGATTCTAAGGGGTCTTTCCGCAGTCTATGACGCAGACATAAAGTAATTACACGTTTGATATCATCAAGAGTGACTTGGGTCCGACCTTCAAAAGCGGTTAATGCTTTGGCGGCGCGGTTGGTAACAATATCACCACGCAAACCATCAACATCTAGTTCTGAACAAATTTCCGAAATTTTCACCCGCTGCTCGTAGTCAAGTGTGACTTGGGGTAACAAATTCTGAGCACTGACAATTTTTTCTTGTAATGCTTCCTGTTCAGGTTGATATTTTTGCAGAAATTCAGCCGGATTTTGGTCAAATTCCGCCCTTTGTTCCACAATCTGCACCCGTAAAGCAGGTTCTTTGACGGTGTGAATTTCTGCGTGCATCCCAAAGCGGTCTAACAGTTGGGGGCGTAATTCACCTTCCTCGGGATTCCCAGAACCTACCAGCACAAACCGGGCTGGGTGGCGAATAGAAATTCCTTCCCGTTCTACAGTGTTCCACCCACTAGCAGCGGAGTCGAGTAACACGTCTACTAGGTGGTCGTCTAGCAAATTGACTTCATCCACATAGAGAATGCCTCGGTTAGCCTTGGCTAGCAATCCCGGTTCAAAGGCTTTCACACCCTCGGATAAAGCTTTCTCAATGTCGATTGTACCACAAACTCGGTCTTCTGTAGCTCCCAATGGTAGGTCTACCATTTGGACTTTTTTATGAGTCACGGGTATTTCCGCCCCCTGTTCCACCATTTGGCGAACTTCATCGCTCATCACGTCGGGGTCTTGGGGGTCACTATTGAAGGGGTCATTGGCCACAACTGGGATTTCTGGCAATAAATCCGCCAGGGCCCGGATAGTCGTGGATTTACCGGTGCCGCGATCGCCCATAATCATTACACCACCGATTTTGGGATCAATCACGTTCAACAGCAGCGCCAGTTTCATTTCTTCCTGGCCCACAATTGCTGTAAATGGGAATACCACGCGACGCGCACTGGCCGTGGATTGAGCAGTTGGAGTCACTAAATTACCTTAACAATATTTTTCTTATTACCGTTCTTTATTGTGCCACAGTTAGGAGGTGAAGAAGCGACTACAGCAGGTTGGTAATTTCAAATCAGCCTCTGAGGTAGTGACATTTATTTAGATGTGAGTTCTGGTCGAGCGCGTTAATTTAAGTACATAGTTAATTTAATTTAAATAGCCCCGGTCGATGAATCAAAACCTTAATTTAACTTCCAGCCAAGAGTTCCCCACTCATAAAAATCACAGTTTTTCCCCACTACAGCTATCTGTGAAGCCATTGATTATCTTTACTCTAGAGCTGCTACTAGCAATACCCCTGGGTTTAGTCTTAGTCACATTACACGTGGGCGGAATTGCTTGGATATTTGGGGGACTAGCCTCCGGTGCTATAGTTTTACAAATATGTCGCATTGTATATCAGTATAATCCCAGTCCTAATCGCCGGGCCCGCAAGGTGGGAATGGCACTTGTGGGCTTAACTGTGGGTGCTTCAAGTAGTGGTAGCGATTTAACGGGTTTGGCTTCTGGGATTCCTGTATTTATTTTTCTGACTTTGTTCTTAATAGTTTGTGGTATCTGCATTGGCTACATCTACTCTCGCTTGAGTCAAACCAATTTATTAACCTCTATGCTGGCGACGGTTCCCGGTGGTGTGGGAGTTATGTCATCTATTGCTGCGGATTATAATCGTAATGTCACCCTTGTAGCTTTGGTTCAGGCTATTCGTGTTACATCGGTTGTATTACTGATTCCATTCATTGCACGGTCATCTGTTGCTGATGTTCTCCAGGCTGAAACTTTACCTGTGACAAATACAGTAGTAAATTTTGACCCGTCTCAATTAGGCTTCCTCTGTTTGGCGCTGCTAATTACGGCGTTGGTAGTTTATCTGGCTGGATTATGTAAACTCCCAGCTGCTGAGTTTTTTGGTGCATTATTAGTTGGTCTGGGGTTTAATCCTTTGCTCCACTGCATACCTGTTTTGGCTGATGTGACTTTTGATCCCCCCGGGTTGATGAAGTTATTAGGCCAAATGCTTCTGGGAATTACCATTGGTGAATATTGGGGAAAGAAACCTAATATTGGCACAAGAGCCATTAGTTACGGTTTTATGTCTGTGGCTATGACTCTAGTTGCTGGTGCGATCGCTGCTATGCTGGCCATGCAGTTAACTTCTTGGGACTGGTTAACTTGTCTGCTGGTTACCGCACCAGGAGGAGCGCCAGAAATGATCCTGGTGTCACTGACATTAAATCATGATGTCGAAATTGTCACCACTGGTCATTTAATCCGACTGATTGCTATTAATAGTTCCCTACCCCTGTGGATCTTTTTGTTTCGCCGTCTTGATACCCAACTTTCTGAGTCAGTTTAATCCCCCAATGTTTCCATGACTAATCATCAAGAATTAGATGCTCATCAATGGGTCAAAACTCGTTCATCCCTTGACCCAGGAAAATCTACATTCCTGACCTGGACAGGTAAAATTTACAGTTTTATCCCCGGTGAGAACAGAAAACTGCTATTTAAAATATCGGGAGTCAGTGTCAGTAGGTGCTTTCCCACAGCACAAGATAACTGGGATTTTACTTCTAGGGAACTTACTTACTATTTAAGTCCCCAAACGGGGGAGATTCTGCGCCTCTGGGAAAATCCCTGGACAGGTGAAACAGTACCTGTTATGCATGTAGCGAACAATCCCGTACAGGGAAAATTTCAAGGTAAATTTCCCGCGCAAGTTGAGGGAGATACTACAACTTTTGTTTTTGATATTTTTCCTACCTATCCTAATCCCTTGGGCGCAAATCCCAAGTTTGCTGAATATAGCCCATATCCCATTTATCAGGCTTCGGAACTATTTAAGTTGGCTGTACCCACCGTAGATTTATTTAACTCGCAACTAGATTCAGTCTCCCATCTGCGACTGAGTTGGGATAGAATCGGTCAATGGTTACCCTGGATGAAAATGGGCGATCGCCCTGGTTATCTCATTTACAGTGCTGCTGGGAGTAAAGTCACTGATTTTACACAGTTACCCGTGTTCCTTCAGGATGAAATTAATACCCGTGTTCCTCTGTACAAGGAAGCCCCAAAGGCTTTTTTAGATGCTGAGGATATGACCTCGTGGCTGTACTTCCAAAAACACTTTCAGGCTTACCTAGCGGGTGCAATTTTCCCCTTACCCGAAGCCGAAGGGTTATAATCGTTAAAATTTCTGCATATTGTGACTGTGGGGGTCAAAGCCCCTAGAAAACCGCGTGCTGTCATCATAGCAAGCCCCAGTTAAATCAGCTCCATACAACTTGGTTAAATTCAGTTTCGCTCCCCGGAGATTCGCCTGGGTCAGTTTCACTCCAGATAAGTTAGCCCTGGTTAAGTTGGCTCGCGCTAAATTGGCTTGACTCAGGTCTGCTCCCCACAGTTTGGCTTGGGCTAGGTTGGCTTGACTCAGGTCTGCTCCCCACAAGTTAATTCCCGGTAGGTAGGCGGCTATGAGCTTGACTCTACTTAAGTGGGCGGCGGGGAAATACCTCTGTCCTGCGTTGTAAAGTCTGATTAGTTCGTTAGCATCCATGAGTTTCTTGTGTGAAATCTCTATTTCTAGGATAGTCTGCAATGGTTTTTAACGCAGAGGGGCGCAAAGGTACGCAAAGGTACGCAAAGGTTATTTTTTCAGGGAGATTACTTCAAAATCAAAGGCACCAATGAGGCGGTTATCAATGTAAACCTGTATTTGATGCTGACCACCAGGATCGCCGGGAACCATTGTCCAAAAGTTTTCAATAGTACCGTCAGTAGTATACACTGTCCGCGTTGTTACAGCTTGCATACTATCAGCTGATAAGGACAAGCTTTCACCATCCTCTGTAGCCCAAGTTTCTGGAGGTTTTGGCAATCTTAGTACTTCTCTCCATGTGACTTGACCTCGGTAATTTTTTAGTTGAATCCTCCATCCGTATTTACCACTTTGGTATAGTAATACTCTGGTTGAGGGAGTAAAGCTACTTTGACCTTGGGGGTCAACTCTGAGTACTCCAAACTCTGCTTTACTGGCGGTAATCAGTTGCGTGTTGCTGGAGTTATCAGTCCGTCTACTATTATCCGCTAAGGAGGGCAATTGTGGAGACGCTATTAACCCACATATCAAGATGGAAGATGTTATTACAATCCTCCCAGCCCAATTTATATTTACCACAGCAAATCTTTTTGGTCGGTTACTGCTATATATTCATCTATTCTACTTGCTTTCCGGGGTCATTACCACAATAATTCCGAATCAAGGCGACAGGTCTATTTCCAAAATGACTATGTACAGCAATTTTTGTAACTATTCTCTACCAGGGAACAGGGAACAGGGAACATACACAGTCACAGATAGACCACTTCTTTTAAATATTCTGTATAGGGTTTTATAAATGGTTTACATAAATTACATGATATTGCCGTTATGAACATTACTATATATGGATAATTTGCCGGAAGTATTTTCTCAATAAATAGTTATCATCAGTAATGGTCTATCTATTGTTAGTGTGAGTTGGCAACATATAATTTTACTTATATGACCTATCTAATATTTATTTAATAATTACCTGTTGCCAGTAGTTCAATTTGACAAGAAAGGCTGTAAACTAAATTTCAATACAGTGAGTTAACCCTAGGTCAGCTTAGGTAAACGCAGTCATTAAAATAGTCTCATCTCTTGACTATTGATAACCGCTATTTTTTTGCAGAAATAGTGGTGATCTCAATCATTTTTTTATTTATTGCCAGAAATAATTGCTTTACTGGCATGGATGATCATGGTTTTATCAATAATTAAAAGGCGGTTATGACAGAGTTTTTGAATCAAATTTCTCGCCGTAAATTTATAGTCACAGCAGGAGCATCAGCAAGTGCTGTATTCCTCAAAGGTTGTTTAGGCAATCCACCAGACAGTAATGGAACTACCCAATCTACAGCCACTAATCAACCCGTGGCTAACATCAGCGCCGAGCAAGCTCCAGAAGTCAATGGAGTGAAGTTAGGATATATTCCGATTGTGGAAGCAGCGCCGTTAATTATTGCCAAAGAAAAAGGCTTTTTTGCCAAGTATGGCATGAGTAATGTGGAGCTTTCTAAACAAGCTTCTTGGGGTTCTGCTAGAGATAATGTAGAAATTGGTTCGGCTGGTGGTGGAATTGATGGCGGTCAATGGCAAATGCCTATGCCACATTTAATTAGTGAAGGTTTAATTACTAAAGGCAATGTCAAGATTCCCATGTATGTGTTATGTCAATTAATTACACATGGCAATGGAATTGCGATCGCCAACAAACACCAAGGTAGCGGTATAGGTTTACAATTAGCCGGAGCCAAGTCTTTATTCTCTAAACTCAAAGCCTCCCCCAGACCCTTCACCGCTGCTCAAACATTCCCCGCAGTTAATCAAGATTTCTGGATTCGCTATTGGTTAGCTGCTGGTGGAATTGACCCCGATGCAGACGTGAAATTACTCACAGTTCCATCAGCCCAAACTGTCGCCAACATGAAGACAGGGACAATGGATGCTTTCAGTACTGGCGACCCCTGGCCATTCCGCATCGTTAAAGATAAAGTTGGCTTCATGGCTGCATTAACGGCAGAAATTTGGAAGAATCACCCCGAGGAATATTTGGCCATGAGAGCTGACTGGGTTGATCAACATCCCAAAGCTACCAAGGCATTGTTAAAAGGTATTATGGAAGCGCAACAATGGTGCGACAACTTTGATAACCGCCAAGAATTGGCTAACATTTTGGCACAAAGAGCTTATTTTAACGTACCAGTTGATGTTCTCATTGACCCATTTATGGGTAAATACGATATGGGTGAAGGTCGCCAAATTGATGATAGATCAATGGCAGCTTTGTATTGGAGAGATGAAAAAGGTAACGTTTCTTATCCTTACAAGAGCCATGATTTGTGGTTCATTACCGAAAGTGTGCGTTGGGGATTCTTACCTAAAGATTACATTGTGAATAATGCTGCGAAGGCTAGAGCATTAATAGATAAAGTTAACCGGGAAGATATTTGGAAAGAAGCAGCCAAAGAAGCAGGAATTGCGGATGCGGATATTCCCACTAGCACATCTCGTGGTGTAGAAGAATTTTTCGATGGGGCAAAATTTGACCCAGAAAATCCAGAAGCATATCTGAGGAGTTTACAAATCAAGAAAGTGAGTGTTTAGTCATCAGTCAGTAGTCATTGGGAAGTTAAAATATTCCCCCATCCCCTGCTATTAATTACTGTTTTCGCCTGATATTAATAACATCAAAGTCATGACCATAGCACAAAGAAGAACAAGTAAACCCAAGTTAGATAATAGCTTATTATCTAGATTAGAAAAACAATTTCCTAACATTGTACCGCCGGTGATCGCGCTTACTGTATTTTTAATCTTGTGGCAATTATTTTCTTGGACTCCTGGGGCCACATTACCAGGGCCAATAACCGTAATACAAGAAACGTGGGAGTTGATTATTTATCCATTTTATGACAGAGGAGGGACTGATAAAGGATTATTTTGGCAGATTCTTGCTAGTCTGCAACGGGTAGCGATTGGTTACTTTTTTGCGGCGGTGGTTGGTATTGGTGTAGGCGTTGTAATCGGTATCAATAAAACCATGTCTAAGGCTTTAGATCCTCTGTTTCAGTTATTGCGAACTGTACCGCCCTTGGCTTGGGTTCCCATTTCCTTAGCAGCCTTACGCCAAAACGAACCCGCCGCCCTGTTCGTAATTTTCATCACGGCAATTTGGCCGATTTTAATCAACACTGCGGTTGGGGTAAAAGAAATTCCTCAAGACTATAATAACGTCGCCAAAGTTCTGCAACTTTCCCAGAAAGAGTATTTCTTGAACATTCTCATTCCTGCTGCTTTACCCTACATTTTTACAGGTTTGAGAATTGCCATTGGTTTAGCTTGGTTGGCTATTATCGCCGCAGAAATTGTCATGTCAGGTATTGTCGGTATTGGCTTTTTCATCTGGGATGCCTACCAGAATAACTACATCAGTGAAATTATCCTGGCACTAGTCTATATCGGTGCTGTGGGTTTGTTATTAGATAAACTCATGGCTTGGATTCAAAACGTGATTTTACCAACAGAACAAAAGTAGAAACAAAGAGAACCTAAGCACTATGTCAATATTTGTAGCAGTTGACCAAATTGAAAAAGTTTTTGAACTAACCGGCGGTGGCAAATATATTGCCCTCAAAGGGATTGACCTGCAAATTAGAAAAGGTGAATTTGTCTCTTTGATAGGTCACTCTGGTTGCGGTAAATCCACCTTATTAAATATGATCGCCGGGTTGGATTTACCAACTGAAGGTATAGTGACTCTGGAAGGACAAAGAATTAGTAGACCGGGGCCAGACAGGATGGTGGTCTTTCAAAATTATTCCCTGTTACCTTGGCGGACCGTGAAAGAAAATATTGCCCTAGCTGTGAATTCAGTCATGAAGGGTACACCGGAAGCCGAACGCAAAGCAATTGTAGAAAGACACATAGATATGGTGGGTTTGCGACCCCATGCAGATAAACAACCTGGTATGTTATCTGGGGGACAAAAACAACGGGTGGCGATCGCCCGGGCCCTAGCAATTCGTCCGAAACTACTACTATTAGATGAACCCTTCGGCGCACTGGATGCTCTGACCAGAGGTAACTTACAAGAACAGTTAATGCAAATCTGCGAAGAAAATCAAGTTACCGCCGTCATGGTGACTCATGACGTAGATGAAGCAGTGCTGTTATCGGACAAAATTGTCATGCTCACCAACGGTCCAGAATCCAAAATTGGTGACATCCTGGAAGTTGATATTCCCAGACCCCGCAAACGCATGGAAGTAGTAGAACATCCCAGCTACTACAGCTTGCGTAGTGAAATGATTTACTTCCTCAACCAGCAAAAACGCATCAAAAAAATTCGCGCCCGCAAAACCGCAGATGTTTCTCGTCATGGGTTAGAAAAAGTTAACTTAGAAATTGGTTTCTTACCCTTGACAGCCTGCGCCCCCTTAGCAGTTGCTCAAGAAAAAGGGTTTTTCACTAAGCATGGTTTAGATGAAGTCAACCTGGTGCGAGAAAGTAGCTGGCGGGGTATCGTTGATGGTATCAGTGGCGGTTATCTGGATGCAGCCCAAATGCCCTCAGGAATGCCCATGTGGTTAACATTGGGGGGAAATAACAACCGACCCTTACCTGTAGTCACCCCCCTGACCATGACCCGTAACGGTAACGCCATCACCTTAGCAAAACACTTTTATGATCAAGGTGTTCGCACCTTATCAGACTTCAAAACATACCTGCTGCGTACCGGAGACCAACGCCACACAATGGGGGTAGTTCATCCCGCATCCATGCACAACTTGTTACTGCGTTACTGGTTAGCGGCTGGTGGTATTGACCCTGATATAGATGTGGATATGCAGACTATTCCCCCAGCCCAGATGGTAGCTGACTTGCAAAAGAAAAGTATAGACGGTTATTGTGTAGGTGAACCTTGGAACTACCGCGCGGCGGTGGAAGGTGTAGGCTTTACCATTGCTACGGATTTGGAAGTGTGGTTAGGACACCCCGGTAAAGTTCTCGGTGTGCGGGAAGATTGGGCAGAGAGCTATCCTAACACCCATATCGCCTTAACTAAAGCTTTGCTGGAAGCTTGCCAATATTGTTCTAGTCCAGAAAATGCTGCAGAAGTCAGATCAATTGTGGCGGGTAGGGGTTATGTCAGCACTGATTTAGAGTACATTCAGCTAACCTCTGATCACCCATTACGCGAATACGCCCACCACCAGTTTTTTGCTCAGTCAGCCATCAACCGCCCCAGTCGTACCGAACAAATCTGGATTATGAGTCAGTTAGCCCGTTGGGGTGACACGCCGTTCCCCAGAAACTGGGTAGAAGTTGTAGAAAGGGTCTGCCGTGTACGGGTCTTCAGCACCGCCGCCAGGGAATTAGGTATGGACATCAGCTATACTCGTCAACCCATCCAGCTTTTTGATGGTACTCCCTTTAACGCCGACGACCCCATAGCATATCTCAACAGCTTGCAGATTAAACGTGATTTCGCCATTGCAGAGGTCGCCCTTGACTTACCCAGAAAAAAAGTGGCTTAAATCAAAAATATTGGCGAATTTGTCTAGATATTTACTTCAACCTGAATATTACGGTCACCACCATGCAAAACCCCAGATTGCGTTTTCACGAAAGTACACCATCAGCAAGTGCTATTAAGAGCAGCAGACCTTTTTTAGAAATTAAAGACGTTACCAAAGTCTATCCCACCAAGAAAGGCCCTTTCACTGTCCTGGATGGCGTTAACTTAAATGTTGAACAGGGTGAATTTATTTGCGTCATCGGTCACTCTGGATGCGGTAAATCCACACTGCTAAATATGGTATCTGGTTTTAACTTTCCTACCTCTGGGGAAGTTTTGCTCGAAGGTCAACCCATCACCAAACCAGGGCCTGATAGAATGGTGGTGTTTCAAAACTATGCCTTGCTCCCTTGGCGGACTGCATTTGAAAACATCTACCTAGCTGTCAACGCCGTTTATCCCGATAAGCCCGAACTAGAGAAAAGGGCAATTGTGCGGGAACATTTGGCCATGGTGGGACTAGCTGACGCGATGGAGAAAAAACCCCTACAAATGTCGGGGGGTATGAGACAACGGGTATCTATTGCGCGTGCTTTGGCTATTCGTCCCAAAGTTCTCATATTAGATGAACCTTTTGGAGCGCTGGATGCTATTACCAAGGAAGAATTACAAGAAGAACTGCTGAAGATTTGGGGTGAAAATCGCTGTACAGTATTGATGATTACCCACGATATTGATGAGGCGTTATTTTTAGCAGATAAATTAGTGATGATGACCAACGGACCCAATGCCAAAATCGGTGAAGTCCTGGAAATTCCATTTTCCCAGGTACGCGCTGGCGAAGTTCCCCTGCAGGAGGCTCGCACCCGGATTATGGAAGACCCCGAATACTATAAACTGCGTAACTATGCCCTAGATTTTCTCTTTAACAGATTTGCTCACGATGATGTGGGTTAATTTTGTTCAAAGTTGTGTTTCTGATTGTTGCACCTGTTCACCAGGACTAGGGAAGGAAACTGGATCAAGGGATGGACTAGGGGAATTTAACTGCGGTTGTTGCGATGACGCTTCCATATTGCTATCACTGAAGTAGGAGCCAATAATTTTGTCATAGTTAGAAGCAACTGCTAACAATACGCCACCTAAAATATAAATGGGTAAGGGAAGGTTGAATTTTTTTAACCAGTCAAACAGTTCTGCTACCGCAAATAACAATAAAAAACAAGCCAGCCAAACCCTCATTTTTCTCTCCCCTGTGTGCAACTGTATTTTTAGGGTGAGGGCAAATACTCACCCTGATTTATTGGTTAAATATATCACGTTGTTTTTAAGCGGGTTTATGAGCAATAAAATACTTGCTCATAAAGTGCACCTGGGTGGAAATATTCTCAAAACCAGCTTGCTCTAAACGTCCTACTAGGTCATCATGTGTATAATCCCGATAGTAAGGTTCATGGAACAGTAGGGGGAAAGATTCCAGATTTACGGCAAATTCAGGTGAGTCACTGATTTGAATAGAATCACAAATGACAAACACTCCCCCCGGTTTTGTGACTCGGAAACATTGTTCAATGACTGTTTGACGCACTTTTGCTGGTAACTCATGGAAGAGGAAGACGGAAGTTACCCCATGGAAGTAGTTGTTTAAGTAGGGTAACTCTTCAGCGTTAGCTTGTAAGAGTTGGGGTAACTCTCCAGGAATTTCCGAGAGTTGTTGATTGGCTTTGCGTAAATATGCTGGTGATAAGTCCACACCATACAAGGATGCTTGAGGTAGAGACCCCCGGAGCATCCTTAATGTTCTTCCAGTCCCACAAGCTACGTCTAAAACACGTATTTGTTTTGCTGGTAGGGAATTAAAGGCTTTTAACCCCTGCTTTAAAGGGGACAGTATCCGCCGTCGCATGGGGTCAGCTGTGCCACTAAACAGGATTTCTACCTGTAAATCATATAGGTTGGCGGAATTGTCGCTTAAATAGCCGTTGGTTTGGTTATGGAAGTTCTGCACATAGTAGCTGGGGTAACCATCTGTTTCTATTTCTGGGGAAAATTCTTGATGTTTCTTTTGTGCAGACCGCTCCCAGATTTGCGGTAGCTCTAGGCATACCATGGGATAGTAACGGAAAAAATCCGACCATGGGTGATCAAATAGCAGGCTTTCGGGATATACTCCTTTTTCTGTATCTTGCCAATCTGTTTCTAGTAACTGATTTATTCTTTGCTGTAGTTTGAATAAAACCTCCTCAGTCATGGGTTTCCCCCTTTGTCCTAGAGTGGGATGAATCAGATTCATCAGCCTTGAACTTAAAGTTTTGTGAATTACACCAAAATAAGTTTTACCTTGTTGAAAGGCTTGATAACTCAGCTTAGTTAAAGTCTCAGACATGAAAATACTCGGGTATTGAAGGGGATTTATTACTTTTCTCAATTATATGTAAAAAATTGTAACGAACAAAACTCTCTGTGTGAGATCATGGCTAACTGGACAAAATGTAAATTTTTGTAAATAAAATCCAATTCTGTAACCAAAGTTACAGAATTATTGCTAATATAGTGGAGTAGTAAATGACCATTGATCACGAGAACCATAAGGGGGACTGTGTTATGTCTATTCAAGATAGAAGTCGGATGTTGGCCATGCGTCAATATCAGCAGGTGAAAAACCGTCAGCAGTCGATGCTAATGCGTGCGGCACAAGAACTGGGTCTTCCTGAAGAATTATCGGAGTACTGGAGTCCCATTCAAGGGAAAATTGACCCCACCATTCGCTTGATTTACGAAAGTAGCCATGTTGCTATGAGCTAGTTGTGAAGATGATTAAGGTTCCTGTCTACCAGATTTTTGACTGTGATTAGTAAAAAAAAAGCCACCCCAGCAGGGTGGCTAAATATTCACTGCTCAACTGAATTAGCAGTCGTAATAGAGGTAAAACTCATAGGGGTGAGGACGTAACTGCATCTGCTTAACGTCGTTAGCAAGTTTGTAGTCAATCCAGTTTTGGATGAAGTCTTCTGAGAAAACGCCTGTTTCTGTCAAGAAAGCATGATCATTTTCTAATGCTTCCAATGCTAATTCTAGGGAACCCGGAGTTGAAGGAACTTTCGCCAGTTCTTCTGGAGAGAGTTCATAGATGTTTTTATCTAAGGGTTCACCGGGATGAATTTTGTTTTTGATACCATCTATACCGGCGCAGAGCATGGCTGCAAATGCTAGGTAGGGGTTAGAAGTAGCATCAGGACAACGGAATTCTAAGCGCTTGGCTTTGGGGTTGTCGCCAGCTAAGGGAATCCGTACGGAGGCAGAACGGTTACCTTGAGAGTAAGCTAGGTTAACTGGTGCTTCATAACCAGGTACTAGGCGCTTGTAAGAATTAGTTGTGGGGTTGGTGATGGCTAAAAGTGCGGGTGCGTGCTTGAGGATACCACCAATGTAGTACAGTCCCATTTCACTCAAACCAGCATACTTGTCACCAGCAAATAGAGGTTTGCCATCTTTCCAAATGGATTGGTGACAGTGCATACCAGAACCATTATCGCCAAAAATTGGCTTGGGCATGAAGGTTATGGTTTTGCCGTATTTCTTGGCAACGTTTTTGATGACGTATTTATAAGTCATCAACCAGTCAGCTGCTTGTATTAGTGTACCAAAGCGGAAACCTAGTTCACACTGACCACCGGTGGCGACTTCGTGGTGTTGTTTCTCAATGGGTACGCCACAATCTCTCATGGTCAGTAGCATTTCGGTACGGATGTCTTGGAAGCTATCCGCGGGTGATACTGGGAAGTAACCTTCTTTGAAGCGTGTTTTGTAACCCAAGTTGGGGCTTTCTTTTCTCCCAGTATTCCAAGCACCTTCTACTGAGTCTACATGGTAGTAGCCTTCATGGGCGTTTTGGTCAAAACGGACATCATCAAAGATAAAGAATTCTGCTTCAGGCCCAAAGAATGCTGTATCACCAAGCCCGGTAGAAACTAAGTAGTCGATCGCCTTTTGAGCAATCACACGGGGACAACGGTTGTACCATTCCCCTGTCCGCGGTTCTTTAATACTACAAACTATACTTAATGTTGGCTCTGTCATGAAGGGGTCGATCCAAGCTGTGTTGGAGTCGAGTACCATCATCATGTCTGATTCGTTGATGCTTTTCCAACCCCGAATGCTGGAACCGTCAAAGGGTACGCCATCTGAGAAGGAACTTTCATCGATTTGGTCATGGTACATAGTTAAATGTTGCCAAGTACCTAGTGTATCGATGAATTTCAGATCAATCATCTGAATTTTTTGGTCTTGAATCATCTTCAAGACTTCTTTTGGGGTTGTCATTTTTACTCCTTCTCTACCAATTTTCTAAAGTAAAACTAGAATCTTCCAAAGCATCCTCACCCAGATGATCTGAATTAAGTTGTTGATGACACACTTGGAATATCATAAATCCTGGACATTAAAGAATTTTGTATTTTTTGTTACAGCTTATCTGGATTACAGGTTATATTAACCTTTTCCGGAACATCTGTACAAAACTTAAACTTCATCTCATCAGGGGTCAACTTTGGCATAGAATCCTTAATTAGCGGGTAATCTGTTTTTGTGCGGCATTTTATTTTAATTAGAATGGCACAAAAATTTACCGGTGCATGACTGCAACCAAATTAATATCAAAAGATAGCATTTATTGGGAGAAGAAAGAATGCGCGATGCAGTAACAACCTTGATTAAGAATTATGACGTTGCTGGAAGGTATTTTGACCGGAATGCGATCGACAGTTTAAAATCTTACTTTGAAAGTGGTACGGCACGGGTACAAGCTGCTGCTGCGATCAACTCTAATGCGGCGGCGTTGGTTAAACAAGCTGGTTCTAAGTTGTTTGAAGAACAACCAGAGTTGATCCGTCCCGGCGGAAATGCTTATACAACCCGTCGTTATGCGGCTTGTCTGCGGGATATGGATTATTATCTGCGCTATGCTACTTATGCCCTGGTTGCAGGTAACATGAATGTTTTAGATGAGCGGGTACTCCAAGGACTGCGGGAAACTTATAATTCTTTGGGTGTACCTATTAGCCCTACGGTTTTTGGTATCCAGATTCTCAAGGGTTTGGTTAAGGAACAAGTTGCAGCTGCTGGTATTACTGATACTAGCTTTGTTGATGAACCTTTTGATTATATGACTCGTGAGTTGAGCGAGCAGGATGTTTAGAAATTAATTTTTGAATCAGGGATAATATAAGTACCGCACTTTGGCTTTTTTGACAAGGTGCGTTTATTGTTTTTAATGTGACATGAGAACCCAAATTTACAATGATTTAGGAGAGTTAATTTAATTGGTGAAGCAGCGACTTGATACGCTATTAGTAGAGTTAAATTTATGTAGTTCCCGCGCTTTAGCACAGCGCTTAATTCAAGCAGGGGAAGTAACGGTTAATCAGCAGGTGGTGGATAAACCAGGGACGGAGGTTGATACTACTGCGGAAATTAAGGTAAAAGAGCGATCGCGTTTTGTGTCTCGCGGTGGGGAAAAACTGGCTAAGGCTTTAGAATTATTTACAATCCCCGTGGAGGGTCGCATCTGTTTAGATGGGGGTATTTCTACCGGTGGTTTTACTGATTGTTTACTCCAAGCTGGGGCGAAAAAAGTTTACGGTGTAGATGTGGGTTATGGTCAAGTTGACTGGGGTTTAAGAAATGACCCACGGGTGATATTAAAAGAACGTACTAATTTACGTCATCTCACACCCGCAGAGTTATATACTGATGAGCAAATACCTGATCTGGCGGTGGTGGATGTATCGTTTATCTCCCTAACCAAGGTTTTAGCTGCTTTGTGGAAATTAACCCAATGTCCCAGGGATGCAATATTACTAGTTAAACCACAGTTTGAGGTGGGAAAATCCCGTGTAGGTAAAAAGGGTGTTGTCCGGAACCCCGATGACCAAGCTGATGCTATTTTCCAGGTGTTGCAGGTGGGTTGTCAATTGGGATGGAAGTATAAGGGTTTAACTTGGTCCCCCATTACTGGCCCAGCTGGTAATATTGAGTATCTTCTCTGGTTGGGAATGGATGGGGAAACACCACCGCCTGATTTAGATATAATTCAGCAAATGACAAAATCAGCTATGGGGGATTTTCGAGGAGTTTAAACGTCGTAGATGAGACACTCTAGGGCGTCTGGATGTTTTTCACAGTAGGTTTCTAGAGCAGTTTTGCGGTGTCGTTGAGCTTGCTGCTGATGGGCTTTTTCTGCTTGTAGTTCTTCGACGATATCCCACGCTACAGCACAGCTGGCGGAATTGTCTCCTTCAGTTTCGCAGGTTTGACGAGCTTCCACAATAGATTCTAGGATAGCTTCATCAAGGGTTTTATTGCCGGAGTTAAGAGCAGATTGAACAGCTTCTAGGGATGTTGTCATGATATTTTCACCTTGATTGATGAATATTGACTGTTAGCTTTATAGGACTTCAAAAGCTTATATTTCTAGTGTAGATAAGCTGATGAAAATGGTTTGGTAGTGAATCCCCGTCTGGAGGTAAAAAGTCAAAAATATCAAAAGAAATTTTGACGATGGCTGTAGTTTTTTTGCCTTCGTTTTTATTTCTGTTGTTTCCTCAATTTTGCACCCAAAATTCTCAAGTCAAGAATCACCGATAGCGTAGCGTGGCGTCAGCCATACTTTTAGGTGGGTGAGTATGTCAATATTTTGTTACTAGTTCTTGTTGCAAACGGTAGAGAATTGTATTGTGGTCAACCTGAGATAGAATTTCTTCAATTACTGTGCTAGCTCCTAATTCTCCCCAAGTACAACCTTTTTCTAAGTAGACTTGAGCGGCTTTACCTACTGTGTATGCACCATAACCCGCAATACCAGATTGAGCGATCGCAGTTCCAGCATAAGCTGTAATATTGAGGGGATTTTCACCACTAGCGATCGCCGCTGTGGTTTTACCTAAGCCTACCATCATACTACTGGCGATTTCTCCTAACAGCAACCCACCAGAACTTAAGAAAATGGTCTTTAAGATTTTGCTGGCTTCGTAGCTAGTCATGGGTAAGCCATACAACCTTGCTAGAGAACGAATTAAAACTAAATCAGCGATCGCACCACAGATAACATCCAAAACTGGTACAGGATTTAATCCTACTGCCAAAGCCTTATATTTAGTGAATTTCCAAATAATATCTTCAGCTTCTTGGTTTCGGAATTCCATAGTTTTTTCAGCCATGGTTGCTGATGCATCCCGAGCTTGAATCAGTGCATTTAGAGCTAGAAGCGATCGCCCTTCCCGATTGAGAATAGATAAAATTGTTTGTTGTAGTTCCTCCACCAGGGGGGGTGGTGTTTCCCACTCATAGGTCACCCGACCATCTGGCCATTCTACCCGCACTTCTAGGGGTGCTGGTTCCGCGGACACCATAACAATTTCATCTGGTAGTAAAGGCGGTGCTTGGGGGTATCCTGCGCCTAGCTGTTGCAAATTGTGATAGATTGCTGTGCGGTCTGTTTCTGGATATAAATCTATTTTATTAAATACTAAAATCAGGGGTTTTTGTGCTTGTCTTAGCTCTAATAATGCGCGATACTCAAGGCGCGTAATATCACCGGAAACCACAAACAAAATTAAATCAGCTTGTTTGCTTACTTCTCGCGCCATTGTTTCCCGTGCTTCCCCCGCAATTTCATTGAGTCCAGGCGTATCAATTAACTCAACTAATACCTTACCTCCCGGTTGCCAACGCACAGAACGCGGCCACTGAGTTACACCGTTGAGGGGTCCTGTTTGCAGGATTTTCGCCCCCAGTAAAGCGTTTAATACTGCTGACTTACCCCGACTCACCAAACCAAAGGCTGCAATTCTAATCACATTCGAGTCTAGTTTGCTCAGGGTAGAGTTTAAGGTTTCTAATTCTGGTTTGAGCAACCCCAGTAATTCTGGGTGGGAGCTAAACTTTCCCGACTGGCGATAGCTTCCGTGGCGTAGCCCTAGATGTCCATACCAAGATAGTGCTTGTCTAAGACTAGCACGGGCGCGGTTTAAGTGAGTTTCTTGGAGATTACGCACAAGGTGAGCTTAGGTATGGGAAAAGAGGGCAAAAAGCTAGATTCCATCTACCATTTTACCATTAGAAGATTTAAAATTGGTGAATGATAAAGCCTTTTTCAGGCTAATGAAGTACACATCAATTGCCTATTCCCTGTTCCCTGTTCCCTGTTCCCTGAAACTAAACAACTTTGTACCTCACGAGCATGGGAAATGCTATATTTTTATTGTAAATTGTAACAACACCATGATATGGTGAGAGCAAATAAATCAAAGTCCTTTCCATTGTTCAGTAGTCAGCAGGTCCGAGTAATCTCCCAGGTCCCAATCTCTATAGCTACGCCACGCAAGCTATCGGTAGCCTTAAATATCTGGCATTGTCCACCCTAAAATTTAGCTTTAGCCTTTGGGTAATTAGAAGTATTGAAAAACTTTGCTGATTTTGTAGTCAAGTATGCCCAATTATGGACTTATGTATGCTATAATAGGTATAGGTCGAGTTGAAAATTTAACTAATCAAGCTTTCGGAATACGCAAAGTCAATAGGCGTCAGTTACAAGACTGCATGGAGAATGTGGAAACGTGGGGAGTTAAACGCTAAACAACTTCCTACTGGTACTGTAATAGTTAATCTTGAATCCTCCAACACAAAAGGGGTAGTTATCTATGCAAGAGTTAGCAGCAGCGAAAATAAGTCTAATCTAGATACTCAAGCTCAAAGGTTAGAGTCTTATTGCATAGCTAAAGGATACACCATTGTCAGAATTGTCAAAGAAGTTGGTAGCGGAGTCAACGACAATAGGCATAAGCTTATCAACTTACTAAACAAAGACGATTACAGTCTAATAGTCTGCGAACACAAGGATAGGTTATGTAGTGTGGGTTTTAACTACCTAAAAGTTTTTAGGTAAACCAAAATTACCTAAATATAAACACAAAACTAATGGGAGAAATATAGTTATTTACACCAAACAAGCCTTATCAAAACCCGCGTTAGAACGAGGGGTTGTTAAACCAAGCAAAACAAACATCGAGTTGCTTACTAAGTCAGTAAATATAGCTCAGGTTAGGATTGTCCCTAAGCTTGACCATTACGTGATTGAAGTGGTTTACAACAAAGAAGTTGAGCCAGCATCAGTACTTATCAAGAAGGTGTTAAACACACATTTAGTGGTAAGAGAATAATTCGAGGTTTGTACAAATCTGCTGATGGCAGGATGATTAACGCTGATGTTAATGGATCTTATAACATCATGAGAAAAGCAGTCCCAAATGCTTT
>NZ_JAQMTM010000116.1:0-9054 GCF_028331085.1 Anabaena sp. CS-542/02 | reverse complement strand
GGTTGAGACATTGACGCATAGATTCACACCATGGGCTGGTTATTTATGGCTCAGAAAAATTATACAAGAAAATATATAAATAATTATACATCTTTGCTGTTTTGAGTGCGGTTACCCATGTTTACACAGATGATACATAGTATTGAGTAGGTTGGGTTGAACGAAGTGAAACCCAACCTACAAAAATTAAATTGATATTATTTATTATAAGGGCATAAATAGAACAAATAAAATAAAAGTATTACCCATTACCAATTACTCAAAGAAAATGATTGCAGCTAAAGAAAACACCCCCCACCTCACCCCCGAAGAATACTTTGCATGGGAAGAAAAACAACTAGAAAAACACGAATATATCAACGGCCAAGTTTACGCCGTGAGTGGCGGTAGCGTCAATCATAGCCGCATTGCTATTAGATTTACGACTATATTTGATACCCATTTAGACGCTAGTAGTTGCATAACAGGTAACTCAGACCTCAAAGTTAATATTTTAGGTACTAATAACTACACCTACCCAGATGTTAGCGTCACCTGCGACGAACGGGACAAAACCAATACCCAATATATTACCTACCCCTGCTTAATAGTTGAAGTTTTATCAAAAACTACCGAAGCTTATGACAGAGGTGGTAAATTTAGAATGTATAAAAATAATCCAGCCTTAATAGATTATCTGCTAGTCAGTTCCACCAGCATGGAAATTGACCTTTATCATAAAAACGAGGCTGGAGACTGGTTAATTATCAACTACAAACCAGGTGACACCATCCAACTTAAAAGCATTAATCTTAACTTTCCCCTTGAACAAATCTATCGCGGTTTAAATCTTGAACCAGAGAATGGGGAATAATAGAAGTATTACCAAATTACCTACTATCCATTAACCAATATGCTCACCCTAGAAATAGCCATTCAAAAAATTCAACAACTCCCCCCCGAACAACAAAAAAAAGTGATTGAATTTGTAGAATTTCTGGAATTTCAATCAAGTCAAACCCCTGATCAGCAAACACCCACTGCAACAGAAACCCCCAAAACATCCTTCGCAGCAGCGACTAAAGAATTTATCGGTTGTCTTGACAGCAATCTTGAAGACCTTTCCCATAATCCTCAGTATCTAGAAAAATTTGGCCAATCATGACTAGAACCACAATTTTAGATACAGGAGTTTTAATTGCTTACCTGATGCCCAAAGATAAATTTCACCCTTGGGCAGTTTCCCAACTCGCTCAAATCAGCACCCCTATCTTAACTAATGAGGCCGTAATTACAGAAGCCTGTTTCCTCGCCCAAAGGATTCATAATGGACAAGAAACTATTCTAAAACTGATTCAACAAGGTCATATCATTATCCCTTTTATCCTCAACCAAGAAATTGAAGCCATAGAAAACCTAATGAAACGCTATGCTTCAGTACCAATGTCTCTAGCTGATGCCTGTTTAGTCAGAATGAGCGAAATGTACGAAGATAGCCAAATTCTAACCCTAGATAGTGACTTTACCATTTATCGAAAGCAGCGCAACCAACCAATTTCCGTCATTATGCCTAACGAGAATTAAGCTATGACTCAATCTGAAGCTGAATTAGAACAACAGTTAATTGAACGCCTAACCACATTAGGCTATGAACCTGTCACCATTGGCAACGCTGAAGACCTCAAAGCCAACCTGAAAACCCAACTGGAATAATATAACGGTATCCAACTCAGCGACACGGAATTTAAAACCATCCTCAACCACCTAGATAAAGGTAACGTATTCGATCGCGCTAAACGTCTCCGGGATAAAATGGAACTCAACCGCGACGATGGTACAACCTTTTACCTAGAATTTATCAACACTGAGCATTGGTGTCAAAATCAATGTCAAGTTACCAACCAAACCGATACCAGTAACCGCAGTCATAGCTGCAACAAATTAAACGAATTTATTGCGGACTATAACCAGATGTATAAAACCCAGCATTCCGCTAGAGATAGTCAGGCTTTCTATGCCTACTACAAAGATATTTCTAAACGGAATTATTGGAAATTATCAACAAGTTTGATGACGCTATTGGTGAGATTGATGAGGAAGAGTAAAACAGTTCTCAAAACAGGCGATCGCCCCTGGCAAATACCAGTAATGACACGGTATTGCTGAGGGTAATATCTTCTGAATATGCGCCTTTGAAAATTTAACCCGGCTATGAGATACGCTCATATGATGTCCGGGATATTTTCATTAACTATGGACGTAACTGGATTCGAACCAGTGACCTCTACGATGTCAACGTAGCGCTCTAACCAACTGAGCTATACGTCCTTAACCACACGATTATTTAACTTAGCACATATCTTATAGGAAAGCAACTATTATTTTATTTATTTTTCTCTCTAAAACCGTGGAGGCTTTTCTCAAGATATAGCATTTCCCATGCTCGTGAGGTACAAAGTTTTTTAGTTTCAGGGAACAGGGAACAGGGAATAGGGAATTGGTGTGTACTTCATTAGCCTGAAAAGGGCTTTATATACTATAAGTATTTTTTATACTAGTATTTGAATTTATCCTCCTGGTTAAACAGTAAATAAATATACTAAGTTGACAATAAAGTACCAGATTCTCAACATAGGCTAGAATTTAGAGCCTATTTATACAGTAAATATAAGGATTTGACGCTTTGAAAGGATAGAAATTAGGGGTAACCGACCCACTCTAAAATTTACCTTTAATTCTCCATCGTGTTTGTCGCAGTAATGCCATATCATATTAAAAAATATTTGCACACATTCCCTAGGAAGATGACCTGAATAATTAGCAGGTTTAAATTAAAATTGGTGTGTCGATTAACTGCTTTCTATGGAGGTTTAGCCGAGTGCTAAACCTTTTTTATGCTGATATATTTCAGTTATGGTATTGCTTATATCTAACCTATAGATAGATGAAATTTACACAAAAGTACATTTACAGTCATAATATATGGTAAACTCTTGCTCAATATGGGCTTGGCTAATGCTCAAGCCTCTTTTGTATATTTTCAATTTAGCTCTGGGTTTATCCTTTAGTGCATTAAAAAAGGATTTTAGCATCATATCATAAATGTCGTTTTTTTGTATATATCGATAGGTATTATAAATAATTTATTTATGCTGTTATTATTCAGTTCGTTAATGCCTGAAAAACATATAACTACCCTGGAGTTAAGGCCAGGGTTTTCTTTTGAGATGTTGGTTACAGATAGATGACATCTCACCAGGGTATGAGTAATTTTTTGATAAATGCCTATCTATTGTGGATAATGATACCATGTTTATAGATATGATATTTAGCATATTTAATATAATTTGTATACTGCTTTAAGGCAGATGAATTGTAATCAGTTTATATATAAATTGGCTAAATATGGTAAACACCTGGTATATATAAAGGCTTGGCTCTCGTCCAGGCCTTTTTCGTGCTTTTGACATATGAATGAAATGCAAAATATAGATTGAACCTAATACTGTACCGACTGCGGGAAGATGAAGTTCAAAAGAAGTTGTCTTAAATTGTAGCTTAGTACGTTGTTAAGCACAGCAATAATCAAGGTTTGGTTCACCGCCAAACTTTTTTTTATGATTAATAATTGCTTATCTATCAGCTTTAAGGCTATTTGAACAGATCCTTTAGGAGGATGAACTAAAGGTATAGAACTATTAAATTATTATTGGTGTAGTAAATGCTTGGTATACATAAGGGCTTGGCTTGTCCAAGCCTTTTTCCTAACAATTTATATCAGCTTATATCAGCCAGAAGATGAGATTTTGGCACAGAAATATTGAGTATAATTAAATACTAAATAAATATATGGCATTATTATATAGCCTTTTTCAGTCTCATGAAGTACACACCAATTCCCTATTCCCTATTCCCTATTCCCTGTTCCCTGTTCCCTCAAACTAAAAAAAATTGTACCTCACGAGCATGGGAAATGCTATATTGATACCATGACATGGGGACGGAAAAGAATTTAAAGAGTTGTAAACTATGATAGACTCTCTAGCTGGCTGGAGAGTTTAGGATGGATATAAGATAAAAGCCAAACTTAATAGCTGATGACAGTCCAAAGCATCCCTAAAGCCATTAAAGCCATTAAAAGAGGATTCCCCACAAATTAGCAATGGCTGAATTAGCTTTACGACTGATATTCAGCAGATACAAGCTAAATCTTGATAGTTCTTTGATTCCATACCGTAAATCTATGACACTCAAACTCACAGTTCCCAATATGGCTTGTTCTGCTTGTGCCAAGAATATTACTAATGCAGTAAAAGCAGTTGATGCCAATGCTACGATTGAGGCTGACCCCCAAACCAAATTTGTGAGCGTAGAAACTCAAGCATCGGAAGCATCAATTAAGAATGCTTTAGCTGCTGCAGGCTATCCAGCTGCTTAAAACTGATTATACCCGCTAAGATGCCTAGCGTATAAGAGTTTGATGTAATTTACACATCTAAACTAAATGTGTTTGAGCGGATGAAGTTGCATTCATCAATTGGATGCAACTTTGACTGGATAGGCTACACTAGCAAAAGTGATTGACTGAGCATGGATACTCTCACGCTTAAACTCCGGGGTATGAGTTGCGCTTCCTGCGCAAATAACATTGACCAAGCTATTCGCTTGATTCCAGGGGTGATTGACTGCAATGTTAACTTTGCTGCTGAACAGGCTACAATCAATTATGATCGAACACGTACTAATTTAAAGATTATCCAAAGCGCCATCGATGCTGCGGGATACTCTTCTTACCAGGTTTCAGAAGACATACTGACTGGAGAAGATGATACTCAGACAGCAATTAAGTTAGCCGCGGAACAGGAAATTAGCCGCAAGGTGATTGTGGCGGGTGTGATCGCTATAATCATTTTTGTGGGTTCCATACCCATGATGACAGGGTTAAACTTCTGGTTTATTCCCGAATTTCTCCATAATTATTGGGTGCAGTTACTGTTGACTACCCCAGTACAGTTTTGGTGTGGTTGGGGTTTTTATGTGAATGGCTGGAAAGCCCTCAAGCACCATACAGCAACAATGGATACCCTGATGGCAGTGGGTACAAGTGCTGCATATCTATATTCTTTGTTTGTGACTCTGTTTTCGGGATTTTTTACGGCTCAGGGTTTAATCCCTCATGTATATTATGAGGTTTCGGTAACTGTAATTGCTTTAATTTTGCTGGGGCGGTTGTTAGAGCATCGCGCTAGGGGAAAAACCTCGGAAGCTATTCATAAACTGATGGGACTACAACCCAGAAATGCTAGGGTTATCCGTGGTGGTGTAGAAATGGATATTTCTATTACCGAGGTGGAAATTAATGATGTGATTGTGGTGCGTCCAGGGGAAAAGATTCCTGTAGATGGTGAGGTGATTACTGGTATTTCTACGGTGGATGAGTCCATGGTTACTGGTGAAAGCTTACCAGTGCAAAAGCAACCGGGAGATGAGGTAATTGGGGCGACTATTAACAAAACTGGTAGTTTTCAGTTTCGAGCGACACGAGTGGGAAAGGATACTTTTTTGGCGCAAATAGTCAAACTTGTGCAGCAAGCACAGGGTTCTAAAGCGCCAATTCAAAGATTAGCAGATCAGGTTACAGGATGGTTTGTACCTGCTGTAATTGCGATCGCGATCGCCACCTTTGTGATGTGGTTTAACTTCATGGGTAACTTCACCCTAGCAATCATGACCACAGTGGGTGTACTGATTATAGCTTGTCCCTGCGCTTTGGGTTTAGCGACTCCCACTTCAATTATGGTGGGCACTGGTAAAGGTGCGGAAAATGGTATTTTAATTAAAGATGCCCAAAGCCTAGAGCTAGCACACAAAATCACCACGATTGTTTTGGATAAAACCGGAACTTTAACTCAAGGGAATCCCACAGTTACCGATTTTGTCTGTGTGAAGGGTACTGCTAACCACAATGAACTACAGCTTTTACAGTTAGCTGCTGCTGTAGAGCGCAATTCGGAGCATCCCTTGGCTGATGCGGTGGTAAAATATGCCCAATCCCAAGAGGTGAGTTTAATTGAGTGTAATAACTTTGCAGCTGTCCCTGGTAGTGGCGTTCAAGGTGTGGTGTCAGACCGCTTAGTACAAATTGGTACAGAACGCTGGTTGACAGAACTGGGAATTAATAATCACTCCCTCCAGGAATATAAACAGGTCTGGGAAGCTGGGGGTAAAACTGTGATTTTAATAGCTGTAGATGGTGAGCTAGAAGGAGTGATGGGTATTGCTGATGCTCTGAAACCTTCCTCAGCAGCAGCAGTTAAAATACTACAGAAACTTAGATTAGAAGTGGTAATGCTGACTGGAGATAACAGGAAAACTGCGGAGGCGATCGCCCAAGAAGTGGGTATCCAGAGAGTTTTTGCAGAGGTACGCCCAGATCAAAAAGCCGCCATAATTCAATCCCTCCAAAGCGATGGTAAATCTAAAATTGTGGCGATGGTAGGTGATGGTATTAATGATGCACCTGCACTCGCACAAGCAGATGTGGGTATTGCGATTGGTACAGGAACAGATGTGGCGATCGCCGCGAGTGATATTACTCTGATTTCTGGAGATTTACAGGGAATTGTGACGGCAATTCAACTTAGCCGGGCTACAATTGGCAATATCCGCCAAAATCTCTTCTTTGCCTTTATTTACAACATCATAGGTATCCCGGTCGCTGCGGGAATTCTCTTTCCCTTCTTTGGGTGGTTGCTAAATCCGATTCTCGCCGGTGCTGCAATGGCTTTATCTTCCGTCTCTGTGGTCACCAATGCCTTGAGATTGCGGAAATTTAAACCAAAAATCATCTCTGGAGGTGTACAATAATTTCAACTATGTTCAATAAAAATATACTTTGGGCTAGTCTGGCGGCTTTGGGTCTATCCCTAGGAACAGCATCAGCAACAATACCAAATCATTCATCAGTGGAAACTAATGATTTTCACCCTAGGTCGCAACCTTTGGCTTTGAAAGTTGGTGTAACTATTGGTGGTGTCGCTTTAATTGCGTTAGAGCTATGGTGGTTTCTGTTGAGTAAATCACCATCACAACCCAACCGCAAAGAAGATTAATTAGGGAAGCGATCGCAGTTCCGTATATTTGTATAAAGCGATCGCCAGATTAATCCCTAGCCACAGGGATAGATCATCAAAATTGTAATTCTCTTTTGGCAGAGATGATTGCAGTGGCAAGCCCCCCATCTCCCCAAGAGACTTCCCCAAGGCTTAAAGAAAGAGCAGTCCATTGATTTTTGGCAATAAAAAAAATTCTGCGGGGTTTTAGGCTTAAAATTGCTTAAAAGGTCAATTTATAGTTAACTTTGCCACCAGCAGGACATCCCCAGCTATGATTAATGAAATTTTTCCTTTCCATTTTGAGATAGACAAAATCGCCATTGCCGGAGCCTGTCTGTGGTCATTGGCGCTATACTTGATATTTTCCCCACTGCGTGATATAATAATAGAACTGCTCAGTAAATGGTTTAACTTCGCCGAGCGATCGCTTTACATAAGTCAACAAGAATTTGAAAAAACACGCCAAGCCAGAGAATCTCAAAACGCCTTTTACGCTTCACTATTTAGCATCATTCCCTTTCTAGTAATTGGCGCTTTATCCAACTGGTTTCTAGAAATTAGCTTAGGACGTAGCTGGGGCATCAGCATAGGTATAATGGCTTGTATTATTTCTGCTATTTATGAACTAGCTCGCCAAAGTGGGGAATTAGACGAATGACCCTTCCACAATAGCTATTTCCTCATCAGTTAATTCATAGAGTTCATACACCAACTGATTAATCTGTCTATCTGTAGCATTAAGTTGTTGTTGAATTCTTCTTTTAGCTGGTGGTGTTTGAGCTTGATTTAGCTGTTCATGCAAAAACAACATTTGTTCAACCAGTTTAACTATTTGATTGTGAAGATTTGTTTCTGATAAATTCTCGAAATTAATCCTGCGGATTGGTAGCTGTTCAAGAAACTGAGTAAAATAACGGAAAAAACCACCACGAATTGTGGTGCTAATATTCTTGAAGTAAAAATCTAATAACTTACTGTTGAGTAATCCTAAAATGTATTTAATGGACTCCTTTACATGATTTTTCAGTGTAATTCCATAACCACTAGTAAAAGCATACTCTCCTCTTTCGTCTAAGGCAAAAGATGCTTTAATGGCAATATCAGGTACTAGTATTTTAGGATATCTCATCAACTCTATATTTTTGGGATAAATATAACCATACCAACCAGATCCCTGCATCTTACCTTTTTCTCGGTTTTCTAATTTGATTTGATTTTGGATGAGATAATCAAGAGTTAGCGGATAATTATTACAGAGTTTATTTTCATTGAGCAGATTAACTTGTCCGTTCACTAGTTCATAAGGAATAATCAATAACTTATTGGAATATAAAAGCTGATAGGCTTTAATTTCCTTACCCTGTAGAAAAGGAGAAGTTAAACTTGATTCAATTGTAATTACTTTATCTAAAGATTTAGAGTACACATCTAGTAAGTTATCTCTCTTTTGAGAAATAAAATCTACAACATATACTTCATTCGCGCTGGTTCTAATACCTTGAGAAATATTATTTTTAATAATACCTAAACTTACAAATCTATGATCATTAAACTTTTCAAAGAATAAGGCGTGATTAAATTTGCTAAAGTTCCATGTTTTACTAATAAAAGATTGTTGAATAATGCTGATTTTTTCAATCCTGTCATCAGTAACCCACTCTAATAAATCCTGTACTTGAATAAAAGTAACTTCTGATTTATTTGTCTTAGATAAGAAAAGCAAGCAGGTATAAGTTGATACTCTAGCAAAAACTTGTTGATCTCCAAAGTAAACTATTTTTTCCAGGTATTGACCTTTAGCAATTAATTTTCTTAAAGATTCTCCATATTGAGCATTAAAAAACTTATGGGGTAAGATCAAACCCAAACGCCCATCCTTTCTTAACAGATTTAGTCCTTTTTCTACAAAAACAACATAAATATCATAATTTCCCTTACTTGCAGAAACATATTGTTCCTT
>NZ_JAQMTM010000115.1:0-4647 GCF_028331085.1 Anabaena sp. CS-542/02 | reverse complement strand
GTAGGTGGCGTCGGCTTGGTTGATGATTTGGCTATGATTATTCAGGTACAGGTTGCCGTAGTATCTGCCCCACCAGTCCGCATAGGTGTCGTTGTGAGTGACTACTCCCTGATTTTGCAATGTGCCTGTGATGTATTTTGTGCCGTAGCCAATGGATAGGTTGCCATTGTTGCTAAATCCATCGGTAACAGTAATTGTCCCGGAATTCCATTGGAAGTTCTCGAACTGGGATAAGGTTTTAATTGTAGTATTTGTAGTTAGAGTTACAGTTATGTCACTGTCACTTTGATCAATCACTACATCATCCCCAGCAACTGGCAAAACATTCCCTAACCAGATACTGGCATCACTATAATTGCCACTAGAAACAATCTTGCGGGTAGCCATTATTCTCCTATCCCTATGTGTCAATATACATATATATATAAGAAGCTCAAAGAGAAATTTCGCAGGTTTAATGATTTGAATTAACTATGACTAATTTGCTAACTATAAGCTATTCTTAACTATAGACTGGCAGGCAGTTTTTACGTTTAACATTGCAGTTTTTACGTTTAACATTTGACTGGGAAGAGGTATGACCATCAACAGCCATTAGCCGGGGAATAAATTACCCGTCTAATAGCGAAAGTCCACTAAAAGTGGACTAGTGGGTTACATATAATACTCTAAGCAATGATTGTTAACCCTATTTATAAAGTTATATTTAACACTCAGTCGGATTTATCCGACTTTAGCTATTAGACGGGGGTTTCTAACCCCTAGCTGGCTGCTGGTTTTGACTGCGGGTGTTGACTCTGCTGGGCAATATCCCCGACTTCTACCAAAATTTATCACTACCCGACAAGATCATAGTCAGAAGTCGGGGATATGAGTAACGGTCAACCGTCAACCGTCAGAAGGTATCTATATTAAAGTGCTGAACTGAGTTAAATATGCTTGTATCTGGGTTAAATCCCTGGTAGCATCAGGGGCGATCGCACCTTCAGTTAATTGTTCATCGGGGAAAGCAGTAGAACCAAACAGATGGCGTACTATCATAATGCCATCGGAAAGGGCTTTGATTTCTCCATTTCCATCAATATCTAGGTGTTTGTCGTCTACTCCTTTTTGTAAGTAGGCTTGAATTTCTGCTAGGTTGCGAGTAGCGTTAGGAGCGATCGCACCTTCAATTAATTTCTCACCGGGGAAAGCAGTAGGACCAAACAGATAACGCACTATCATAATCCCATCGGAAAGGGCTTTGATTTCTCCATCTCCGTCAATATCTAGATTCCATGCTTGCTTCCCGACAAAAATCGGGTCTGTTTCTAAGCTATAACCAGGGGCTAAATTATCGGAAGTCACATTAAGTTGAGTTCCTTCAAAGTTCCCAGTGGTGGTAAAGTTAAAGTCCCCTAATTTTAACGGTAGGGGTTGGTTAGGCCAGTTACCTTCAGAGTCAGCATAACCAAATTGGATAAACTTGTCAGTATTGGGGTCTTTGTCAAAGTTATCAGTATCAGCTAGGTTTGCTAGGGGAACAAATAGATTGTTATTGAAGAGGTTGTCTGCATTTTGGAAGGCGAGTTCATTAGAGTTGTAGTGCAGCCTTAGACTAATACCAGTCAGGGTATTACCACCTGTGGTGGTGTTATAGAACAGGGGAATAGATACATTACCGCCAGGGGTAGCAGTTAAATTATTTAATGATGTGATTTGTTGGCGATCGCCCTCCGCCGGTGGTGTATCATCATTGATAATAGTTCCCGTAGCTGTAGTAGTGGTAATAGTAGCGTTGCTGGGGTTAGAGAGGGTAACGGTAAAGGTTTCGTCTGGTTCTACTTCCGTATCACCTTGTACATTTACCGTAATTACTTGAGATGTAACTCCTGCTGCAAAGCTGGCTGTACCTGATGGGAATACTCCACCTGCAAAGTCGGCGGCGTTAGCAGGGTTTTCACCTGTACCTGTAACCGCCCAGTTAACTGTGCTGGTAACATTGGTGTCTCCTGTGCGGGTGACTGTGAAGGTAAAGGGGGTGAGTCCTTCGTTCCCTTCTGGTTGTAAGGCGTTGGTGGGGGCGATCGCTAGAGTTACGCTTTGAGAATTGGGTAACACTGTGACAGAAAATTGATATTCTACAAACTGACCAAACAAGTTAGTCCCACGAAGGGAAATATCTGCTGTCCCAGTTTGCTCTGGAAGATAATCGAGTAAAAGTTGCTGTCCGTTAATGTTAGCAGTGACTAAATCGGGTCGGGAGTTGCTAACTATCGTGTACTCTATTTCTTCTTCTTGTAGAATTGTAATGTTACTATAACGGATAAAATTATCGTCCCTGTTAATCTCAGGTTGTGCTGGGTCATCTACAATGAGAGGAAGATCACTCCAGGCAGGGTGAATTCCACTAGCGTTATAAACTGGCACTGCTGCGATCGCATCAATTGTATTTAAGTCATTGCTAGAAGAGACTTGACCAAAGACTGTAAAACCACCATTTTGATTGTTAAGATTACTGGAATTATCCTCTAAGTTGAAAAACCATTGACTGGTGGCGCTGTTGGGGTTATTACCTAGTTTAGCCATAGCGATGGTTCCCCGCACATTAGACCGCTGTGGACTAAACTCATTTTCCACCGGTGTATTGGTGGGAACTATTCCCAGATTTAAATTATCGACAGTAAACCCACCACCCTGGATGACAAAGTTAGGATTAGAACGATGAATGATAGTATTTTCATAACTGCCACTGTTGACATAGTTCTGGAAGTTTTGCACTGTTTTGGGTGCGCCTAGTCCTTCTTGGTCAAACAGGACTACTTTGATAACTCCATTACCTATGGATGGGTTAGATAACTGAAAATTAGCTACTAGACCAGTTGTATAGGGGTCATCAAAGTAATTACTTAAATCTAGAGTTGTATCTAAAGCATTGACTCCCACAAAAATATCATTGATGGGTGTGGTGAGAATGGGAAAAGAGAGGTTTGTTAAAGCTTGAGCAGTGGTCATAGAAGACTTGTTACGGGTTTGGTATATAGTATAATCAGATGCAGGTTATGGGTTTACTAGCTTCGGAGGTTAACCCAGATTTTTTTAATATTTGTAGGTGGGGGTTGGTAAAGGCTGCTAATTAATCACTCATTATATCTGTGCAGCAGCCTGTACAACTTGAGTAGGTTTTAGCTTCGCTGTTGGAGTGTGTCGGCGATTTTAGGTATGAAATATCACTGTTAATAATGGGATCAATGCTAAGAGAAACCTATTCCATGTGTGGTAATTGATTTCTGGTGTGGGTGTTCGTGGTGATAATAAAGCCTCTATTCTTTGTTCTAAGCGATCGCCTGTATTAGCTCCTAAAGCTGCACAGCAAATAGGCGATGATACACTGCTGTTACTAACTACCATCAGTAATGACTCTGCCAAAAGCAAAGGGTCTACCTGGGAGGCTGCGTAACTATCAGCCCGTAATTCCCGCAGGGATAAGAGTTCCTCCCATAACACATCTGTATTAGGTAACCAACTTGTACAAGCGCGTATGCAACCCAGCCAGAAAAACCAAAATGTGTCGCGGTAATGGTAATGTCCTTGTTCGTGTGCTAAAACACTATCTACATGGGCGGGGGTGAGGGTTTGCAGTAATCCTTGACTAATTACTAATTCTGGATGCCAAAAGCCAATTTGACCAGCAAAGGGCGCGTCTGTATTCAATAATCTAACTTGTTTACCCTGCAAATTAATTAAGGGAGATTTCCGGGCGGACTCCACAGATTGCCAACCTTGGAAACCTAGGTTGATACATACAATGGCAAAAAAAGCAAGATAAATTAATGCTAGTTGATAACTTAACCAGCCAGTATGTGCGCCCCCCATTTTTCCTTGGGGTCCCATGAATAAGACAGCGATCGCCGTCATAAAAATTAACAATGGGGGAAAAAGAAACAAAAACAGCGATCGCCGCCACCGGAGATCCCAGCTACCCTGGAGATCATTCCCAGAGGATCTTAAACTCCAAGCAACTGTGAAAGCAGTCAAAATCATCAACAGATGCATGATTATTGTTCCTCCCTGGCTTGGCGTGCGGCTTGAATGCGTTTAGCGATGGCTTGCAGTTGGTCGCTAGCGGCTTCATCCAGACTATCAGCAAAGGCGGCGATGACATCGGGATTACCCACAGCCAGAAATCGCTGTAACTGTTCGTGAGCCTTAATTACCTGTGCTTGCTGCTTGGTCAGCTGGGGTTGCCAATAAAACGCCCGCCCTTGTTTGTTGCAGATGAGCCACCCCTTATCAGTCAGGCGACGTAAAACTGTAGTGACAGAAGTGTAAGCTAATTCACGGTTAGGGTCTAAGAGAATGCGATCGTGCACATCCTTGACTGTAGCTGAACCCAGTTCCCAGATAATATTCAAAATTTCGGCTTCTAAGGGTCCTAAAGATAATTGTTTAGGGCGGTAATCGGGTAAGGGTGCCATATTGATTTACTCACGAATTTGAGAGGTGGGACTAGTGGATGGCAAAGATTCCCTGCTATATAAAACCTAGACAAAGCTAGACTTTACTTTCTACTTCAACGGGAGCATGGGAGCGGTTATCCCTTAGTAGACTTGCACGCCTTAGCCAGACGCGATATTTCTCTTAAGATTTACAAGAAAGACTACCGCT
>NZ_JAQMTM010000007.1:0-8286 GCF_028331085.1 Anabaena sp. CS-542/02 | reverse complement strand
TTAGAATCTTATTTAGGGCGTTTGGGTTTAGATTTTGGTTGGTTATTTATCTTTGATAGGCGCAAAAATGCCTTACCAATGGAAGAAAGGTTATCAACTGAAGTTGTGGTGACGGAAAATCAATATAGAATTACTGTGATTAGAGCTTGAGTGTTGGCAAAACTCACTGTTTTTAGCAGAAATAAATGGTATGATAAAATTAATATTAAAATTAATAAAAATGCCCTCGTCACATCATGAATTACAGAGACTATATCACAATTTAACCCAATAAACGTGGTGGTAAGACTTGTGTACGTGGCTTGCGAATCACAGTTTATGAGCTGCTTGAATACCTAGCTTCGGAAATGACAGAAGAAGAAATTCTTGAGGATTTTCCCGACCTAACGCGAGAAGATTTAAAGGCTTGTATTGCTTATGCGGCTGATCGTGAACGTCGGTTAATGATTTCGACTTTATCAGCATGAAATTACTATTTGATGAAAACTTATCTCCTAAATTATCGACCTGTTTGAGAGATATTTTTCCAGACTCCCTTCATGTTCGGGATGTAGGAATGAAAGCAACAATAGAGTTTGTGAAATTATAGACAAATCTACATGGAAACGATACATCATTTAATAGACTCGTAATATTTTCAATGTGTTCCCACTCGCTGGGGACATTATTTGAATGGAAACTCGGCAGACAATAATCCTCCTCTTTTAAATTCTTTATGGTTCCCACTCGCTGGGGACATTATTTGAATGGAAACAAAACACTAGAAAAAATTGCTTGTATAATGTGGTTTAATGTGATCGTTAAGAGGTTTTTTTTTATAAGTATGCGAATCAATCTTTCCGTCACCGCTGCTGCTATGGCGTTTTTAGCTGCTACTCCGTCAATAGCTCAAGCTCAAGTTAATAACATCATCCTTAATTCCAACTCATCAACCCCTTCAACTTCAGTAGTCAATATGACCATCACTGAGTCTGAAGTTCTGGCAGCCCAAAAAGCCTGGGGAGATGCATTAGTCGCCATCTCCACCACCTACGATCAGAAGGGAAAAGCCGCAGCTAAGGCATTAGCCGAGCAGATTATTGATCAAGCCTATGGTTACCAGATGGGTGCAGTGCTGTTCAAGCCAACTCTGACAGAAGCACCACAGACTTTCCGCACAACACGCGAAGGTGCATTGGCTTATTTCGTGGGCGACGATTCTTCTTTCCCTAATGATACTGGCTTTGCCCTCAAAGGATGGCGAAAGGTAGAAATTCGCAACGCTGGAATCTTCATTGTTGGTAATGTAGCTACAACAATGGGCAATGTCTTAATTACCGACAAGACTGGTAAAGTAACCACAGTGGACAAAACCTGGAAGTTCATTAAGGATGACAATGGTAAACTGCGTATTGTAGTACACCATTCTTCCCTGCCTTACAAAAATTAAAATCACCTGTTTCATCAGCTGGACTTAGGTAAAACAGAACAAAAGTAGGGGTAATTCATGAATTACCCCTAGGAAAGAATTAGGTTTTTAGTTCAATCTTGCGTAAGTCCTAATCACAAAAATAACAGGTTGGTGAAACTAAACATAGTTTCAATCACTGATAGGGATTATAGGTAGTTGTGACCTTAAAGACGGGGGACGGTTTGCTTATACTTATCTGTTTGAATCCCTGATAGGGATTATGGGTAGTTGTGACTGTTTATTATGTGTCGTTCAACTAATCACATTTTGATTGATCCCCCCAACCCCCCTTAAAAAGGGGGGCTAAATTATTTGGAGAAAGTGTTTAGGGTTAAATGCGTAAAGGGTAGCTACCGCCTTTAAAAAGGGGGGCTAAATTCTTTAAAGTCCTCCTTGAAAAGGGTGATAGTGTTGAAAATGTTGGTAACAAGTTTGAATCCCTGATAGGGATTATAGGTAATTGTGACCTTAGCGTTTTCCAGGTTGTCCGCGTAACCTACAAACTTGTTTCAATCCCTGATAGGGATTATAGGTAATTGTGACATCTACAATCACAGGAAACTACCGTGGATGTAACTGTTTCAATCCCTGATAGGGATTATAGGTAATTGTGACGCTACCTTGGGAGCTACTGGTAAAATACCTAAGTTTCAATCCCTGATAGGGATTATAGGTAATTGTGACGGGTAACAACTACCCTCCGGGGTGGTTGAGGATTTAGTTTCAATCCCTGATAGGGATTATAGGTAATTGTGACGCGATCGCATTATTAAGTAATTCTCTAATTACACAGATTAGTTTCAATCCCTGATAGGGATTATAGGTAATTGTGGCCCAGATGCTGCGATCGCGGTCAATTACGGCTAATTTAGTTTCAATCCCTGATAGGGATTATAGGTAATTGTGGCTGCCCAACCAGGAAAGCATTGATATATTTGGTTTTCAAGGTTCTGTTCCGTCAACCTAGAGACAATATAACCTTTCGGACATCCTGCTGTCAAGATTAGCATCAAAAAAAATCCCTCAAACCTTTATCTGGTAAGACTTGCCGAGAATGCGTCAACCTCAAAACCACTAAAAACACTGGAAACTTAGACTATACAAAGGTTCTGAGGCGGGAAATTGTCAATCTAATTTTGACATCTACTGGTTGACGCACAAGGGCACCCAAGAGCGGTTTTGTTACTCCTCCTCAAAATTGTAAGTTTTAAACTTGAGACTCCGGCAATTTTCGGTGACGGTGCGAATTAGATGGTCTGGGATTCCATCAGGTAATTGCACCTGAATATCTAGAGTGACTTGGATATCTGCACCGACTAAACCCCCCAGATGTTGGACAATTTCGCTAGTTACTTGTTCAGCATCCCGAATGACCCGCTGGGGGTCTAAATTGACGGAGCCATAAAAACGCCGCAGTTTTGGAGGAGGTGGGGGAGGGGTGTATTCTGTTACCCGTTCCTTTACCGATTTAGTAGAATTACTGGGGTTAATATTAGTTGGGTGTGGAGTTGGTGGGGTTGGGGGTTGTAGTACAGCTGTATCTTGCTGTAGTTGCTGCTCTGCAACCTCGGCTTTAACTAACCAACTTTGGCTGCTGAGGGTAGCTGTAATCCCTTCACAGGCTTTTAACCCTAAATAGCGTCCCTTAGCTTGATCGTAGCCGCTGGCGTAGGCGAAGTATTCCTTCCACAGTAAGGCTGCTACCCCTTCTTGAACAGCATTGAGTAACACTTGTTCATCTTTGATTCGGGGTAGATAGAGATATTGGGTAAAGTATTTCCACAGTGTTTTTAAGTCAACATGATCGGCGTTAGACCAGATATAAGAGTCAAGGATTTCTAGACGCAGACGGGAAGGGGAATACTTAAGTATGAGTTGTTCTTCGTGAAGAAATCTCCGACTAGCCCGAATAATGAAAGAATCTTGCCCAGGAATGCGAATTTCTTCCCAAGTTATGGGCTTGTGAGCATCTGGTTGATGGGGAATTAACAGCCATTGATAAGTGTCTTGAAGTAACAGATTGACATTTTTATTAGTTTCCTCTTGCTTTTGTTGAGCTTGATTGGTTTGGGAAACATCTAAGTTTAAAGAGTCTTTTTCTTTAACAATAGAATCCCAGGCTAAAAATTGACAAACATGCTGGACTAAATTATCTAGTTTAGTTTTATCGGTTGTCAGAAATAACAGCAAATTCTTACAATAACGGGGACTAGCGCCTTTATAAGAGAGAATTTCTGTCACTTTTTCTAAGGCTGGGCTATCCTTAGCTTTGCTACTGTGGCTATACTGGGGAGCTAAGACAACTAACCGCACGCCCATGTTTTCTTCATCGGGAACATCAGCGCTAGAACTAGGCGCTATATGCACCCCTGCAAATTCACCCCGCTCTTTATCGGTTCTCAGTCTGCTGATAATTTCTTCCCAAACTCGGTGTATGTCTTCGCTGATTTGTTGAGCGCGGTCTTGAGCGGTGCGGGTGACGTTGGGTTGGGTAGATATCCAATAACGATTACCATCACTCACATATATATAGGTAGCTTGGTCACTCAAACGGCGCAGAGCGTCTCCAAAGATGGCTACACTTTCACCGGGGTGGACACAACCGAGTTTAATCCTGCGGTCTTCTAAACCCCGGTTTGCTGCTTGTAAGGTGGGAGCAGAACCCAGGTAAATAGTGCGGGTAACACGGCGACAAGCAGAGTATTTTCCTAGGTTGGTGTTTTGAGCTTCTAAAAGCATGGGGAGGGAGTTGGTCCCATCGACATCTTTTTCAATTACTGGAACCCAGGAATCTTCTAGGTAGCGGGTGAGTTCTAACTGTATTTGACTTTCCCCCATGGGGATATTGGCTGGTAATATCATTAAGGAGCGATCGCCTTGTTCCCAGAGTACATTAATGACCTTAGCCATGAGTCGTAATACTCCGCGAGTCCGTTGGAATTTATCCAAGCTAGACCAGTCGTTATAGAGACGGTCAAATAATTCTGGATGAATGGGATAGGCTTGTTTTAAGCGGCGTTCATAGTCAGATTCTCGACATTCTAGGGGAAATTCCTGGGGTTGATTGCGGTACATTTCGCTAAAAGCGCGTACGACAGCATCACGAGCTACGAATAAGTTAGGGTCTGTGAGGTTTTGAAATAAACGACGACGGACAATCTCAAAACTTTCTTCGGCGCTAGCAGGTCGCCAAGGAGACTCAACCCGACCAATGGCATTTTTTAAGCGGTTGAGGGCTTCTCTACCTTTTTCGCCGCCAACTTCAATATCAGAAGAGGGTATACTGACTACTAATAAGGTGCGGTCTGCATTCTTAGCGGACTCGCTGAGGGTTTGGGCAAAGGTGAAATGGGTATCAAAACTCCCACCGGGTAAAATATTATCATCATGGAGTTGTCGCCCATAGGCTACCCACTCATCAATGAGAATTAAACAGGGAGCATAGCGGTTAAATAAATCTTTGAGAATATCGCCGGGGTTAGTAGCGGTTTCGTCTGTTTCCCGCAACATTTCGTAACCTTCTTTACCGCCCAATTGCCAAGCTATTTCTCCCCAAAGGGTTCTGACTACAGTACCATCTGTTTTTGTGTCTGGCTTACCGGGGGGTATTTTGTTACCTACTATCACCGCAGTTTTCACATTTTCTGGTAACTCTGACATCCCGGCGGTGGTTAAAACTGGTTCCAATTCTGGTAGGTCTTTGAGAGGAACACCAAAGCACAGATGATATAATGCCAGCAGAGCGTGGGTCTTACCCCCACCGAAATTAGTTTGTAATTCAATTACTGGGTCACCACCCTGGCCAGAGAATCGCTGTAAGGCGTTCAGCAGCAGTTGTTTAAGTCCTTCGGTTAAATAGGTGCGGCGAAAAAATTCTGTAGGTAAGCGGTACTCGTCGGAACCTTCATCTAGGTAAACTTGCCAAAGATCCGCGGCAAATTCTGCTTCTTGGTAGCGACCGGAAGCAACATCTGGGTGGGGGGTGACTATTTCTCGCCAGGGTTTGAGACCGCCAACGGGATGGGTTTCTACGGAAGTTGCAGCGGCTTTGCGGGTTTCCCTGCGCGCTTGTTCTTCAAAGCGGATGCGTAGGAGTTCTTGTTTTTGCTTTTCTACGTCATCGGCTTCTGATGCGCAAATGGCGGTCAAAAGACGGTTAATACTATCTAAGGCGCGGTAGGTATCATCTGTGGAGAATGGCTGATTGTGGGCCCAGGCGTTACGGGTGAGCATTAATTCACTCACTAAGCTTCTTTCTGCTTTACCCAGAGTTTGGTTAAATACCTCGTTCCACTGATTCCACATTACTTTGAGGACTTCTGCTACATCCTGCTTAAGCATTTGAGCCACAGGGCGGCGTAGGGTGCGGTCTTCGGAAACGAAGGGAGTAGCAGCGACTACCCACTTATCACCATATTTTGCGCCCATTTCCCTTTCTAAAAAGGGATACAAGCCTTTTTGTAGTAAATCTAAAGCTCTGCCTATTCGTTCCCGGTTGTTGATGGTCATTGTTGGTGTTTACTTAGTATAACTGTTAATTTCTATTTTTTTGATACTCCCCACGGCTAGAAGCCGGGGGATTCTTGAATAGCCCATAAACGAACTTTCAATGGTGCTATCAAAGACACCCTACTGACTCCACTTAGGTCTAAACCTAGTTTGATCGCTACTTTAGCTAAAATATTAGCTGCTCCATTAGCATCAGCATTTAAGAGAACATTTTCTGCTGTTCTGAATAATCCACGATTCACACGTTTTCCTGATGATTGCCACCCTTCCGGTTTTGCACGAAATGTAGGTAGCACATCACCATCTAAAAATGAAGCTTTTGAGGTATATGATTCTTCTGTCTCTACAAATTCAAGCTTATATTGGTTGCACAATTGCTCAATACGATTCTTTAATTTAGCTGATGGAATTTGAACGAAGTTTTGGTTATTAAGTTTTCCCATATCAGCTTGATCTTTTTGCCTTTTATTCCACCCAAACACAATCGTACCAATACCGTTAGTTAAGCAATGATTAATTACCAATCTGGCAGCTTTATTAACAGCATCTCTAGCCTGACGATTGCGTTTTTCAGTTATGTGAGCTAATTTCTCATTCCAGAATCCTTGAGCTTTATTTTCTTTGATGACCGCAATTCGTTTGTTGTACCATTGATTCATTGACTTTAAATGCTTTCCATCAATGATCAAACTTGTACCAATATTAGAGACACAAGTTAACCAATTGTTTATGCCATGATCTATACCTAATGCTCTAGATTTATCTAGAGCAACTGCAACATCGATCTGCTTGTACACATATTCGATATAAAAACACTTGTTTCTTGGTAAAATCCTAAACTCTTTAATGCTTTTAAAATCAAGATTTGATGGCATTGGTAAGTAAAAAGCATCTAGTCCAAACCACGTTTTTACTTTAGTACCAAGAGGGAACCTTAAAAGCCCTTCTTTTAATTTTACATCTGCTTTTGGGTAAGTAACTAAAGCTAAACCTCCTTTTCTGTATCCAGGTAGCCTAGGACGCTGTTCAATCGTTTTTTCTTTGATTGCTTTAAGTAATCCGATAAATGATTTAAAGGATTCGGCGACTGTAGTTAAACATTGTTGAGCAACGTGTGAATACATTGCCTGAAAATGTACGTTAGTTTTGAATAATTTATGTAATTCGTATTTTCCAGGTATCTTACCAGTTTTCCAGTAAAATTGTCTTGCGTAATAAGTTCCGCAATTAGAAAGTTTAGCTGATTCTCCACATAAAAATTCTAAAATAGCAGCTAAATTTTTATCAGGATTAATTAATTGTTGTTGACATCCATAATTAGACATTTTTTTGATTCTCGATATACTGTTTAATTACTGACAACGGTGCGCCACCAACGGTAGAAACAAAATAGCTATTCGTCCAAAGAGTTGGTAATCTAGATTTTAGCCAAGTAAATTCTTGCCTGAGAAATCTTGATGAACGTCCTTTGATATAACGAACAACTTTAGCAATACCAAACTGTGGATCTACCTCTATTAACAAATGAACATGATCCGGCATTACTTCCATTTCAATAATCTCACTGTTAAATTCTTTGGACACCTGCAATATGATTTCCTTAAGGCGGATATCAACACCATGAATTAATACCTTTCTACGATATTTTGGACACCAAACCACATGATACTTACAAGAGTAAGTAATATTTTTGTTTGACTTGTATTCTTGGTTCATACAATTATTATATAGCATTGTTCTATATAATAAAGTAAAGCTTTTATAAAGTTCACATGAAGTAATTTATGTAATATTGAATGTGGCTAAAGCCACTCAATCGCTTTAATGCGACTAAAGTCGCTATCGACTTATCCCCATGTCTGAAGCCAGGGGCTTGCGTCTCGTTTGTGGGTCAATGACAAGTTATACCCCAAGGTTAAAGGTCTGGTGACGGCTGGGGGTAAGGTCTGGAAATGCTGTTAAATTTTAGCTATAAGCTAGCACTGGATATCAAACCAATATATAGTATATTTTGCCACTGTTGCAACCAACCAATGTTCTGGGGCGCTGGGTATGGTGTAGCTCCCCGACTTCTCACAGTATGTCAGTCCTGTTATATAATTTATCTAGAAGTCGGGGAGCTGTGGGGCGATCGACTGAAGCTGATGCTACCGAGGACGCCAGGGGTTTAAAACGCCGTTTGATGGTACCGAGG
Source organism: Anabaena sp. CS-542/02 (assembly GCF_028331085.1). Taxonomy (NCBI): domain Bacteria; kingdom Bacillati; phylum Cyanobacteriota; class Cyanophyceae; order Nostocales; family Nostocaceae; genus Anabaena; species Anabaena sp. CS-542/02. Next base: position 133 of record NZ_JAQMTM010000007.1, on the reverse strand, counting down.
ACGCCAGGGGTTTAAAACCCCTGTCTGAAAGCTGAAGTCGGATGAATCCGACTAGGAAATCATGTATGTGGTTTAGCTCCGCGACTTCTCACAGTATGTGAGTCCTCTAGTATAATTTTTCCACAAGTCGCGG
>NZ_JAQMTM010000114.1:0-21052 GCF_028331085.1 Anabaena sp. CS-542/02 | reverse complement strand
TAAAACTACAAGTGGTACTGTAGAAGGAATTAATAATAAACTCAAGTTAATTAAAAGACTTGGATATGGCTTCCGTAATTTCAGTAATTTTAGATTACGCAGTTTATTAAACTGGCATTTTACTATTGATTATCCATAAAAGTAACCGAAGAACCAATTTTCTGATGTTTTTTTAGCAATGTTTTGTTAAAAAACTAAAATATCAACATAAGTAAAACTTACCCAAAATATAAACTGTTGCAAAGATAACCAAATAAAGATTACACATATTTATAATATGTTGCAATTTTAATCTTGTGGACAACATCAGTACTAAAGTAGATAAATCAAAACCAACGCGACTCAGCAAGGAGTCTCATATGGCGATTTCAAACAGATTAGCTAGCATCATGCAGTATGTTTCTGAAGCCGTAATGCGGATTTTTACACCTACTGACGATGCTTATCCGGTGATTGGTGTACAGCCATTTACAGGAGAACCCTATAGACGTAGAACAGCCAACAGTTGGTAGTCCTGGAAATTCCACACTGAATCAAGCAGACAATTCTGATATCCCCCTCCTCCCTAGGGAAAAGGGGGTACTACTTTTTACCGCATATCGTAGCCGAACAAATTGGGATCTACCTCCCCTAACTTTAAATTCGCTAAACCATACTCAGCCCAGCGTCTATCTACCATCGCAGCTATATTGGGGTCTGACTCCAAAGGTGCGCCCCATTCGTGGTCTGTTTCGGGTGGTATTTTCGTAGTCGCATCAATACCCATGCGTCCACCTAAACCAATTTTCTCACTAGCAAAATCTAAGGTATCAAAGGGTGTATTAGGCAAAATAAATACATCCCTAGAGGGATCAACCTTGGAACTGATAGCCCATACTACTTGACGCGGATCACGAATATTGATATCTTTATCAACCACAATCACAAATTTAGTATAAGTAAATTGGGGTAAGGCACTCCAAAACGCCAAAGCAGCCCGTCGCGCCTGTCCTGGATATGCTTTATCAATGGAAATAATCGCAGCTTTGTAACTTAAGGCTTCCATTGGTAAGAAGAAATCCACAATTTCCGAGACTTGTTGCCGCAAAATAGGAGTGTAAATCCGATTCAGGGCGATCGCCATCATCGCCTCTTCCTTGGGGGGACGACCGCTAAAAGTGGTTAAATAAATGGGGTCTTTGCGGTGGGTCATACATTGGAAGCGCACCAAGGGAGAATCTTCCACACCACCGTAGTAACCCATATGGTCACCAAAGGGGCCATCTGGTAATACTTCCCTTGGTGTAATTGTCCCTTCCAAGACAAATTCTGAATCTGCGGGAACTTCTAAATCTACAGTTTTACATTTTGCTAGGTTGACACCGGAACCGCCATAGAGTCCTGCAAACAACCATTCTGATAAATCTACAGGAATGGGTGTTGCCGCAGCCATAATGATTAAAGGATCTACACCCAGGGCGATCGCCACTTCTAACTTTTTACCACATTCAGCAGCCTTGCGTAAATGTCTTGCCCCACCCCGCACAGATAACCAGTGAACAGTCATCGTATTTCGAGATTGCAGTTGCAAGCGATACACACCTACATTGGGCGTACCCGTTTCACAGTCCTTGGTAATTACTAACCCCAGAGTGATAATCTTACCGGCATCGCCTACATACGGACGTATTAAGGGTAACTTATTTAAATCTAAATCATCACCTTGGACTACCACTTGTTGACAAGGTGGGAAAAAGTCTCGTCCTGGTTTAGCTTTCACTACATCAAACAGCACCTTCCCAAAGTCTATAGCTTGGGAAATCTTTTTTGGTGGTTTTGGTTGTTGCAGCATACCCAGCTTTTTACCCAGAGTTTCCAACTCTTCTGGATGCTGCATATTCATTGCCCAGCATATCCTTTGCACGGTTCCCATCAAATTAACCGCCACCGGGAACGATGCGCCTTTGACGTTCTCAAATAGTAACCCTGGCCCACCTTTTTGTAGCATCCGGTTGGAAATTTCTGCAATTTCTAATTCTGGGTCAACTAAAGCGGAAATTCTCTTTAATTGTCCTCTTTCTTCCAGAATTTTGATGAATCCCCGTAAGTCTCTGGCCATGGTTATAATAAAGGTGAATAGGAAGAAAACATATGTAATATGTTTTCTTCATATTAATTCATCATTAGCTTTAACTAAGGTGGCAAAGTCATCTTGCAACCCGTCAGAAAATGGGTAAATCAGCCAAAAATACCCACCTCCTACAATAATTTCCCCTTGATATCTAAGTTTAACGGTAAATTAACCCAGTAGTGAACTTTTCTTAACCCCAAACTAGTTGGGGTCAAGTTATTTTAATCCAGTATAGGGAATAAGCACTACCCTAATCAAACATGGCGATGATATATTTACTTAGCTAGCAGCAGGTAGCTTGCTACCTGCTAGCTTTGTTTTTTGCCACTAAAATTGTGGAAACAAAAGATTATCCAAAACGACCGCTAACATAATCTGCTGTTTTTGCCTGGGAAGGGTGATTAAAAATTATCCCTGTCTGATCAAACTCCACCAATTCGCCCAAATACATAAATGCTGTATAGTCAGATAAACGAGTTGCTTGCTGCATATTATGGGTGACAATCAAAATCGTCACTGTTGTTTTCAATTGAGTAATTAACTCTTCAATGCTGGCAGTAGCTATGGGGTCTAGGGCAGATGTTGGCTCATCAAATAGTACCATTTCCGGTTCAGTAGCCAAAGCCCGGGCGATACAGAGCCTTTGCTGTTGACCACCAGAAAGGTTAAAAGCTAAATCACTCAGACGGTCTTTGACTTCATCCCACAAAGCCGCACTTTGCAAAGCTGTTTCTACTTTCTCATCAATAATGTCACGTCTAGTTTCACCCCGCACCCTCAAACCATAAGCCACATTTTCATAAATAGACTTAGGAAAAGGATTAGGTCTTTGAAACACCATACTAATCCGCATTCGCACTTCAATGGGGTCAACTTTACGACTTAGCAGGTTGACTCCATCTGGTTCTAGAGTGATTTCCCCTCCATAGCGATTACCCGGATAGAGGTCATGCATCCGGTTGAAACAACGTAGTAGGGTAGTTTTACCACATCCAGATGGTCCAATCAATGCCGTAACCTGCTTCTCAGGCACTGGCATATTAATGTTATTGAGAGCATGGACTGTACCAGCATAGTAAAAATTAAGACTATTAACCGCCGCCTTTAAGGGCTTTTCTGGTGTTGAAGATCCTGTTTCTACCATTTGATTTTACTGCGTAAACGATAACGGAAATAAATTGCTACAGCATTCATGGACAAAGTAATCACAATCAGAACAATACCTGCTGCTGCAGCGTTCACCTGAAAGCTAGTTTGCGGACGAGATACCCAAGAAAACATTTGAATTGGCAGCACAGTAAAAGGAGCAGATAACCAAGCAAATGAAATGAAGGGAAAATCACTCGTGATTGGGGGGTCAGGTAAGAAGGCAATAAATGTCAAAGCCCCAATAGTAATTAAAGGCGCAGTCTCACCAATAGCCCGCGCCAAGGCCACAATCACACCAGTGAGAATTGTTCCCGTCGAGTAGGGCAAAACGTGATCCCAGATTACCTGCCACTTAGAAGCCCCGGTTGCATAAGCAGCCTCGCGAATACTATTAGGAATAGCACGGATAGCCTCACGAGTAGCAACAATTACTATAGGTAAAACTAGTAGGGCTAAAGTTAACCCAGCAGTAATGACACTTTCACCCAGGTTCAATCCATAAACAAACACACCCAAAGCTAAAAGCCCATAAATAATCGAAGGAACGCCCGCCAAGTTAGTCACATTAATTTCGATTAAATCAGATATCCAATTTTTGCGGGCATATTCTTCTAGGTAAATTCCCGATGCCACGCCAATGGGTACTGCAGAGCATGCCGTGACTAACATCACCAGTATAGTACCTACCCAGGCAGAGAGAATACCAGCCTCTCCTGGTCGGCGACTGGGAAAAGAAGTGAAAAACTGCCAGGAAAGCCGGGGTAACCCATCGTGCAACAAATCCAAAAATAGGGCCAACAAGGTGATGATGGCAACTAGCATTGATAACAGGCTGATGATCCCAAAAATATATTCTGAGCGCTTGTTATTGCTAATGGCCTTCCGGGCTTCCTGAAGCTTGAGATTTGTCATATCAATAAATCTCCCGGTAGCGCTTACTCAGGAAATGACCAATAATGTTGAAAACCAAGGTCATCAACACCAAAGCCAGTCCCACGGCAAAGATTGTTTGGTATTCTAAGCTGTTGTGGGGTAAGTCACCCAGACTGACGGATACTATGTAGGCAGTCATAGTGGCTGCTGGCTCCATGGGGTTAAGGGTAAAGTTGGGTTGTCCCCCCGCAGCAATGGCTACTACCATGGTTTCCCCCGCCGCCCGGGAAATTCCTAAAATATAGGCCGCTGATATCCCGGAAATTGAGGCAGGTATGACAACTCTTAAAGCTGTTTGTAAGCGAGTAGCCCCTGTTGCATAGGAACCTTCTCGCAGATATGCCGGTACTGCACGCATGGCATCTTCACTTAAAGAACTGACATAGGGAATAATCATAATCCCTATGACTAACCCCGCACTGAGCATATTAAAACCAGGTAACTCAGGTAAAACTTGCTGCAAGAGAGGTGTAACAAATAACAATGCAAAATAACCGTATACTACTGTTGGAATACCAGCTAGTAATTCTAAGGTTGGCTTAACGACCTCCCGGACTACAGGGGGAGCAAATTCACTCAAGTAAATAGCAATAATTGTACCTAGGGGTACTGCTACTGATAAAGCAACTAATGTAGTGACTAAAGTTCCGGAAACTAAAGGCCAAATTCCAAAATTTTTCTTTTCAAACAGGGGTGTCCACTGGGTGGAGGTGATAAATTCCCACAAAGACACCTCTTGAAAAAAAAGTGCGGATTCATAAAGTAGAACACCAATAATTGCCACCGTGGTGGCCACAGAAGACAGGGCTGCTAAAAATAGCACAGCCTCAATCCCCCGTTCCCGTAAATCTCGCACTAACTTGGGAGAAAACTCAATTCCTTGGGCAATCTTCATCTTGGAAATATCTAAACAGCCGTGATGAGCAATTCCAATATCCAAAGAGAAGTACCACCAGTAAATCTCTTTGGTAAGTTGACAAAATCTTCAAAATCAAAATCCAGCCCCGAAATTAGTCTTTTGCTTGACGTGCTAACAGATCGGCAATTTTGACACCAACAGCTTCTTTACCACCAAATACAGTGCCGAATCTCTTGGTGTTAACGTGCCTCTGGGCAGTAGTATAAGCTGAAGCAGGTAGACCAATGTATCCCACTTCTCTGCTGAGTTTGGCTCCATTTTTTAAGTAAAAATCAACAAACTGCTTGACTTCTGGTTTCTCAATGGACTTAGAACTTACGTAAATGAAAATGGGGCGAGACAAGGGGCTATATGTACCGTTTTCTACTGTTCTTACTGAAGGAGCTACACCATTAATGGAGACTGCTTTGAGCTTATCTGTGTTTTCTGAATAATAGGCAAAGCCAAAGTATCCCAAGGCATTTCTGTCACGAGCAACACCCTGCACCAATACATTATCATCTTCACTGGCAGTAAAATCACCACGGCTAGACTTGGATTTCCCTACAGTGGCTTCTGTGAAGTAGTCAAAAGTGCCAGAGTCAGCACCAGGTCCAAACAGCTTTAATGGTGCGTTAGGGAACCCTGTTCGCACTTGATTCCAGTTAGTTACCTTTCCTTGGGCTGCGGGTTCCCACATTTTTTTCAATTCCGCAACTGTCAGGTTATTTGCCCAGTTATTTTGCCTGTTAACCACCACGGTTAAGGCATCAAAGGCCACTGGTAGCTCAAGGTAGCGAATACCGGCAGCTTTACATTCGTCCATTTCTTTTTGTAGGATGGGACGGGAAGCACCAGAAATGTCTGTCTCTCCACGGCAGAACTTTTTAAAACCACCACCAGTACCGGACACACCAACGGTTACTCGTACACCTCTTTGAGCTTTCTGAAATTCTTCTGCTACGGCTTCAGTAACCGGAAAAACTGTACTAGAACCATCGATTTGCACAGTTTTGACACTTTGAGATTGCACCGCAGAAATCGAGAACCCTAGGGTGGTGGCTATCATGGAGGCCAGACCCAATGCTGTTAAGCTATGAAGCTTCAAGTTCATTTTATTCATTCCCAAACTCCTAATTTTTTGTAGATTTAGCCTTCGCCTCATCGCCTTCAAGGGACGATGCTGTGATCGGGTAAAGAACTTAGTGAATATAAAATCTATCCACTGCTAAGAAGGTTGACATAAGCAGTTCATCCTTAAGTTAATTTTTGGTTAACAAGAATTTAATATCCAGTCTTAACCGAGTATTCTTTTTTTACTTGTGATAAAATTTAGAACGTAGGGTTGACAAACTTATCATTTAATGAATATGCCAGTGAATAATAGAAATAGCCATGTCTGGGTCAAGTTACATCCAGAAATTAATCATCTTCATTGCAGTCAATTAAGTAATGCAAAAATTTATGTGCTGTCAAGTAAATTTTAATTACGTGATATGTTTCGCGTAATTTTCACACTTACTTGTATGCAACTATGCACTACAAAAACTCCATATTGATTGGACAAATCACGAAATATTAGTAATTACTTTTCATGTTTTGTTTAGTCAATATTTATTGCTCCAGGGTTTTTTGAGTATGAATCAACTAATTTCAGCCATTAAAGTGAAAAATCTCAGCTTTTATTACAATACTCAAAAGATATTTGAAAATGTTTCTATGGATATTTATCAGGGCAAAGTAACTGCAATTATTGGACCTAGCGGTTGTGGAAAGTCTACTTTTGTGAAATGCCTCAATCGCATGATTGAATTAGAAGGGAAAGTACGAGTTGAGGGAGGGGTAGAATTTTTTAATCAAAATATATATGAGCGTCGTGTCAACTTAACTCGGCTCCGTCGTCAAGTGAGTATAGTACTCCCTAAGCCAAATCTTTTTCCCATGAGTGTTTATGATAATGTCGCTTATGGGGTAAAAATACTGGGTTGGCATCCGAAAGCAGAATTAGACAGGATTGTAGAATCTGCTATTAAAGATGCGGATCTCTGGGAGGAAGTGAAAAATAAATTACATAAGTCGGCTTTAGACCTTTCTGGGGGTCAACAACAACGACTCTGTATTGCTCGTGCTTTGGCAGTGAAGCCACAAGTTATCCTCATGGATGAGCCTTGTTTTGCTCTTGATCCTATTGCTAGGATCAGAGTTGAGAGCTTAATTCAACGTTTGCGTTTGCGTTCAGAATTAACAATGGTAATTATTAGTCACAACTTGCAGCAGGTGCAGCGCCTATCTGATTTCACTGCTCTATTTTATACTAATGAAAATCGTATTGCTGAAATGATTGAATTTGCTACCACAAATAAAATCTTTACTAATCCCCTTGATTCTCGGACTCGCGACTATATTTCTTACCACCTTAATTGAGCTATTTTACTTTGTGGAATTGAAAATGAATCAATTTATCTTGGGTTTTGTCTTTCCACTCAACCTACAAATATTACAAGTGTTTAAGGGAACATAATATATGATGGATGAGAAAAGAATTGATAATCTAGCAAAAAAGACAAAAATTACAGATAGGTAAGCTGTTGTGCTGGATTCTCAGGATTTATGAAGATCGATCACGTTCATTTCTATGTAGAAGATGCCAAAGTCTGGCGGGATTGGTTTGTAAACCACCTGGGGTTTACGGCAGTAGGTAGTCATCTTAGTTCGGTTCACACTTGTACGGAATTTGTGAGCAACGGTGTCGTTGAATTTTGGTTGTCATCGGCGTTATTAGATACAAGTCCGGTAGCTGAATTTCTCCGTAAACACCCACCTGGGGTAGCAGATGTGGCTTTTGCTGTGGAAGATGTGGCTCGCGCGATCGCACGAGCTCAAACATACGGGGCTACAGTCATTCAACCCATCCACTCACGCCGGGTTGCCGGTGTTTGGCGTCAGTGTGGCACAATTGCCGCTTGGGGTGGGTTAACTCATACGTTGATTTCAACCTCCCCTGGTCATGGACAGCAAACAACAGATCATACTTTTACTGCTATAGATCATATAGTTTTGAATGTGGCAGTGGGTGAATTGGAATCCGCTGTCGCTTGGTACGAAAAAGTTCTCGATTTTCAACCCCAGCAAAGCTTTAAAATTCAAACCGAGCGTTCTGCTTTATATAGCCAAGTCATGGTTTCCCGTAATGGTAGCGTACAATTACCGATTAATGAACCAGCTTCTGGCAATTCCCAAATTCAAGAGTTTCTGGATGTTAATCGCGGATCTGGAGTTCAACACATCGCTTTGGGGACACCTAATCTGATCAGTGCCATTGCTCAATTCCGCGCCCGTGGTCTATCTTTACTGTCGGTTCCCCAAACCTATTATTCACAAGTCCAACGGCGCCGGGGATGTCCTCTGTCTAGGGTAGAACTGGAGGCCATTGCCGAGCAAGAAATTTTAGTGGATTGGCCAGAAGATTCCCAAGATGCAGTACTGCTACAAATCTTTACTCAGCCTATTTTTACACAACCCACTTTTTTCTTTGAGTTTATTGAACGCCGTTATCAGGCTCAAGGTTTTGGGGAAGGTAATTTTCGGGCTTTGTTTGAGGCTATTGAAGGCGAACAAATCAAACGCGGCACCTTGCAATAATTAGTGAGATAATGTCATAAAAATTAACATTTTTTGCCAATGCTAAGATTAATTACTGACTTCGACGGCCCGATTATGGATGTCTCTGAACGGTATTACCGTGTTTATCAATTTTGTTTGCAGAATATCCGATATCCCCAACAATCTGTGCGAGAACTTTCCCGGTCAGAATTTTGGCAGCTCAAGCGATCGCGTGTCCCTGAAAAACAAATTGCTTTAAAATCTGGGTTAGATGACAACCAAGCCCAAGAATTTGCCCAGTTACGGCGCAAAACCGTACACACAGACACTTATTTTCAGTATGACAGCCTGATTCCAGGGGCTGTAGACACACTGTTAAAAATTCAACAGGCTGGAATTGATTTGGCTGTGATGACCATGCGTCGAGTCAGGGAACTAGATTATGCTCTGGAAAAATATGAATTAGGTAATTTCTTCCCAGAAAATCGCCGTTATTGCTTGAGCAACGACTATGTTAAAACTAGTGACGTTGAAGATAAACCCTTGTTGATGGAACGAGCATTAGCGGAACTGCCTCCCGCCTGTGATACTTGGATGGTTGGGGATACAGAAGCAGATATTGCGGCGGCGAAAAAATACGGTATTAAAGTGATAGCTGTGGAGTCTGGGATTCGCGATCGCACTCAATTAGAAATTTACCAGCCAGATGTAATTGTTGAGGATTTGAGAACAGCTGTCAAACTTATCCTCGAATCTAGGTTGGCAGAAATTGGGTCATAGTAACTTATCTTAACAATATGCTAATTAACAATTCCCCCACCAAGCAGGCAGCTGGGTGGGAGATTCCTGTTTCAGCGGTCACCATGATCACCATAAATGTGTGATTCTAACGCAGAAAACTGGTAATTAGCCATAACAAGATAAATGTCAACACTGTTGAGAACTGGTCAGAGCTGATCTGTGCTAAGTTTATCTGCGGCAGGAGCCAGTTAGCAATTAGCCCACCAGCGATTAAACCGACAATTAAACCCACCAAAGTCAATAAAACTGCCCTACCAAACTTGTCTTCCTTGCGTTTGAGGAAGTAAATACTGACTCCTACACCTAAGACTAAAGCCAATTGTAAAACCTGACTGCCTGGGGATGGAGTCAACACACTCATGGAACTTAAACCCAAATACCAAGCTCCGGGTAAGAGTATATCTCTAGGCGAGGGTTGATCTCGCATTCGTTGCAGCCATGCTGGAGACTGCTGGGGAGGGTTGGGAGTTTCTTTTGCGGGGGATTGCACCCGCAATTCTGGAAACCTGATTCGTTCGGGTACCTTAATTTTACCTTCTTGGCGCATCCGGAGGCGATCCATTAGAATCGCATCGTAAGCCACTTCAATGAGTTCTATACTCTTGGCATCGCCATTGTATTGCTCCAATTGGCGATTACGAGCATCCTGAATTTCATCGAAGCTAGCATCTTCCGATACCCCAAGTTTCTCGTAGGGATTTTGATCGCTCATGGGAGTTTATACTTTCTTTAGCCTTAGTCAGGGGCAGTTTTTGAGTGTTTGGAAAAACAATTTTAGGTTTTATCTTGAGTCCAACCAACGTATGAACCCATTCCTAGACCCTACAAGGTATAGTAGCATGGGTTAGTTGGGGTAAGTGGAAATTTGTAACTACATCAACTTTAACATATTGCTCATTGCTCTTACACAGTTTCTCACCGCGTCCCTTTGGTAAATGACTTCTTTACTCTATAATTTTAAATAGGGGTGCTACCAACGCATTTTTTAGCAAAAAATTAAGTTTTATCTGTCTAAAATTTAGCAATTTAGAGCATCTCGGAGCAATTTTTAGTACTTAGCCTCACAATAGCTTGTGGTATGTATCCGCATATGGATTTAGAATTGGAAAGTTTTAAATCCCCACTGAATTGGGAAAGCAAACTCTACCAGGTAAAGGAACTGCTATGGCGGACATTGAGAACAACGGTCTGGTACACATGAATCTTGATAATTAGAATACAGGTATTCAAAATCCTCTTAGTTTGATTTTCCCTCAATTCTGATGACACAATTATTTTATTTTGGATAATCAGGAAATGCATTCCTTACCCCTGTAGAGTCTTAAATAACCCCTAAAGTGGAAACTGCGTTTTTTACGCAATCCTCCGTCTGTGTTAATCTTAGGAATTTTTGTGCAAAGTGATGGTCATGGCTCCCGCCAAGATTCTTGTAGTTGATGACGACCCTGCGGTCAGAAATTTAATCCAACGCTTTTTGATTAAGCAGACCTATCAGGTGGAGGCGGCTGAGGATGGTAAAACAGCCTTAACGCTATTTGAGCAATTTAACCCAGATTTGGTAATTTTAGACGTGAATTTGCCAGATGTCATTGGGTTCAACCTCTGCCAAGAAATGCAAAGTCGTAGCGGTGTTTTCGTTTTGATGCTGACTAGTCGCGCCGACGAAGCCGACAAAATTCGCGGCTTTTCCAAAGGTGCTGATGACTATCTCACTAAGCCATTTGGACTCGGAGAGTTAGAAGTCAGAGTAGGCGCAATTTTGAGACGCCAGCGGATTGTGACTACTGCTGAACAAAAACGCCTAGTATTTGAAAAGTTAATGATTGATCCTGCACGACGCGAAGTCGCATTCAACAACCAAGCAATACCCTTAACGGCTCTTGAATTTGACTTGTTGCATTTTTTAGCTAGCCATCCCGGTAGAGTCTGGCGACGTGCAGAACTAATTCAAGAGGTCTGGGATTATGAATATGTTGGCGACCAGAGAGTTGTGGATGTACACATTGGTCAAATTCGCAAGAAAATTGAAATCGATGCTAGTCAACCCGCACTCATTCAAACTGTACGCGGCGTTGGGTATAAGTTTGAATGTCCCACTCATTCCCCCCAGTGGGAACCTCATTCCTGATCCCATGTTATTGAGCGTTAACTCTTGATTAAGTAACTAAGTAGGTAGCTACGCATAAACTTTGTTCTGTCACTCTTGCCATTACTGGCTAGTTTGTTTTAGTGCTCATAACTAACTCGTAGATTTTCCCACCTACCTACTGAAGCTACAAATCTTGAGCCAATATAGTCCCATCCAATCGTTTTCTATCTGTATTCAACATCCATCCATTCATTCATGGGGCATAGTTGCTTTGTCCATGCTCAGGTAGGGGCTACAATATTACACCGTTATATGAAATTTTCTCAAGATAGTTAGAAAGATTTTTGCCCAGTCACCTACCAGCACTTTAGTTTTTATGGTGAATTGGTGCTGGGCATTTGTATTTAGCAGTTATGGAACAATGTTTCTAAATATACACGTGCAGCGCGGCGATGGCGCTCGCGCCCGCCGGGGGCATCGCTTTCGCCATTTTGGAGTAAAAACAGAGACAAAGCAGCCGTCAGGACTCTTTTTTCATCCCAATCTGGGTGGGTTTCTAAGTAATTTTTAAGGGATTCATGTAGTGATTCGGGAATTTCCGTCAAGATACTAACTGCGTTCATGAGTTTTTCCTTCTCTGAAATCAATCAAGAGAGACAAGTTGCTACATAGTTCTGTCTTCACCTGACAATCTACACCAACGTCTAAGGTGATTTTTCTTGTCAATGGTGGAACAAACTATAAAAGCCAGTCGCATCATTGTGCGCTAACAGGGGGTGGGTTTGTCAATGCTGCGAAATGTTACATCCCATGGGATATAAAACAAATGTTGACCTAATAATCAGGCTTTTGGGTCTTTTTTTGTGACTTAACTTCACAAAAACTCAGTAACCTAGACATCTAGGGATTGGGATCAAACAATCCCCAGTAAAACTGTAAGTGCCTATTAATTGGTCAAACACCTGTGGAAAACTACCAAAATACCTGTGGAAAGCCTGTGGAATGAGTGAGGAAAATTTTCGGTAATGATAAGAATTACAAAATATTGGTAATTGGGAACTCTCATCTTCAGCCGGCGGCTTTGAACAATGCCTGAGCTAGCGGCGACGTTCTTGTAACTTGCGATATACTGATTTTAAATCCACTTGATGATGAGCTAAGGCCACCAGGGTATGGTAGAGTAAATCTGCAACCTCCCCGGCGATCGCATCCTCCTCATCATCCTTAAAAGCCATCACCACCTCAGCGCTTTCCTCACCAATCTTTTTTAAGATTTTGTTGTCCCCACCGGCCAATAACTTACAGGTGTAAGAAGTTTCCACTGGGTGGTCACGGCGATCGCAAATTACCTGGAATAATTGGGACAAAGTATCTCCTGGTGGTAGAGCCACTCTTCCTTCCACCTGATGAAAACAGCTACGCTCCCCAGTGTGACAAGCAATATCCCCCAACTGTTCTACCCCAATGAGCAAGGCATCACTATCACAGTCATAACGGAGGCTTTGCACCTTCTGAATATGTCCAGAAGTTGCGCCCTTATGCCATAACTCCTGGCGGGAACGACTCCAAAACCAAGTTTCCCCGGTTTCCAAAGTCTTTTGTAAAGACTCCCGACTCATCCAGGCCATCATTAAAACAGTGCCATCCAAGTAATCTTGGATAATTGCCGGTACTAGACCGCGTTCATCGTAGGAAATCTGATCAACCGGGATAGAGAGGCGTAGTGAATCCGGATCATGAGAAAACATCACAATTTTAACTCTGTCCTGTATATTTTAATGGAAAATATACAATACCATTGATCTGATTGGTGAAAAAATGATTCAGCTTAAACAAAAACATTCCTATCTGGAGCAGACTGCATCTTGACAGCAGTTCATGGTGCTTTAATGTGAAAATTATTTCCACAATTTAGGAGAGAGCCTTGGTAAATACCACAATTAAAACCACAAAATCACAAGAAATCTTTGCTGCTGCTCAAAACTTGATGCCGGGAGGAGTGAGTTCTCCAGTTCGCGCCTTCAAATCTGTAGGTGGACAACCGATAGTTTTTGACCGCGTGAAAGACGCATACATCTGGGATGTAGATGGCAACCAATATATTGATTATGTGGGTACTTGGGGCCCAGCTATATGTGGTCATGCCCATCCAGAAGTAATTGCAGCCCTCCATGAGGCCTTAGAAAAAGGTACTAGCTTCGGCGCACCCTCAGTACTAGAAAATGTACTGGCAGAAATGGTCATTGATGCGGTTCCTAGCATCGAAATGGTGAGATTTGTCAATTCCGGCACTGAAGCCTGTATGGCAGTACTGCGGCTCATGCGGGCGTTTACCAACAGGGAGAAAATCATCAAGTTTGAGGGCTGCTACCACGGTCACGCCGATATGTTTCTAGTCAAAGCTGGTTCTGGTGTAGCCACGCTGGGGTTACCGGATTCCCCCGGAGTACCCAAATCAGCTACCATGAACACCCTGACAGCGCCTTATAATGACTTAGAAGCAGTCAAAGCCTTGTTTGCAGAAAACCCGGACGAAATTGCTGGGGTGATTTTAGAGCCAGTAGTTGGCAACGCTGGTTTTATTACTCCTGACACTGGGTTTCTAGAAGGTTTAAGAGAAATCACCCGGGAGCATGGGGCATTACTGGTATTTGACGAAGTAATGACAGGGTTTCGTATTGCTTACGGTGGCGCTCAGGAGAAATTTGGTGTCACCCCAGACCTGACCACCTTAGGTAAGGTCATTGGTGGGGGCTTACCCGTGGGAGCCTACGGCGGTCGCCGGGACATCATGTCAATGATAGCCCCTGCGGGTCCGGTGTATCAGGCGGGGACTTTGTCTGGTAATCCTTTGGCAATGACCGCGGGGATTAAGACTCTAGAACTGCTGCAAAGACCTGGTACTTATGAGTATCTAGATAAAATTACTCAGAAGTTAGCAGATGGGTTGCTGCAAATTGCTCAAGAAACTGGTCACCCTGCTTGTGGTGGTCATATTAGCGCCATGTTTGGCTTATTCTTCACCTGTGGACCAGTTCATAATTATGAAGATGCTAAAAAGTCTGATATGGCTAAATTTGGTCGCTTCCATCGCGGGATGTTAGAGCGCGGTGTTTATTTAGCACCTTCTCAGTTTGAGGCTGGTTTTACCTGTTTGGCGCACAGTGAAGCAGATATTGACCAGACTTTGGCTGTTGCTAGAGAAGTGCTGTCTAGTCTTTAAACTCCCCCGTTTTCTCCACTGACGCTGTACACACAAGCCCAAAAACAGAGTACCTAGAGGTTTTACCCCACAGTAACCCTCCCCTTGATTAGGGGAGGGGACTAGATCCATAAAGGTTCTTAACCACCTTAGGAATACCAGGGGAGCAAAGCCATTGTTTAATTAACAGCCGCAGCCATTATGTCCACAGCCTTTGATGGTTTTATGACCTTCAGCACAGCCCTCAGAACAATAATATTGACCCTCTTTTTTAATGGCTTCCTCAAGGGAAACTATACATAAGCAATTGGGACAGGCGCACTTCATTTGAGTGACGGTAGTCATAGTTCTCTCCATATAGTACCGAATAATTATCTATATTACAACACCTGAACAGATATTCAAGTATTATCTATAGGTATCAGCAAAATTAAGGTTTTACTACTCATAGCGGGCAAGAAGAAGAAAATGCCCGCACTACATCTATAATAAAAAGGCTTTGGGTGGAATGTTGATTATTCTTCCTCTAACTCATTGTCGTCATCATCTTCTTCCTCGTTAGCCTTGGACACTGAATTAGCAGAAACAACAGCCCCCATATCCAGCTTTTGACGTACCAGTTCCTTGATTTGTTGCACAAATTCCGGCTTTTCTTCGAGATACTTGATCGCATTATCTCGACCTTGGGAAATATTCTCACCGTTGTAACTGTACCAGGCTCCCTTGCGAATAATAACCCCTGTTTCTTCTGCTAAGTCCACCAGACAACCCAAGGTAGAAACTCCCTTACCAAATATAATGTCAAATTCCGCGACTCTAAACGGCGGAGCGACTTTATTTTTGGCCACTTTCACTTTGACGCGGTTACCAAATTCTTCAGTGCCTTTTTTCAAGGTTTGTATGCGGCGAATATCCAGACGCACGGAAGCATAAAATTTCAAGGCGTTACCGCCAGTGGTGGTTTCTGGGCTACCGTAGGTGACCCCAATTTTTTGCCGCAACTGGTTAATAAAAATAACTGTGCATCCAGATTTACCTATATTTCCAGTAATTTTACGTAGGGCTTGGCTCATCAACCTTGCCTGTAGACCAACGTGGGTATCACCCATATCCCCTTCAATTTCTGCACGGGGAACTAGTGCGGCTACTGAGTCAATGACGACAATATCAACGGCGGCGGAGCGCACCAGCTGATCAACAATTTCCAAGGCAGATTCCCCAGTATCAGGCTGAGAAACTAGTAAATTATCAATATCTACACCTAAAGCCGCAGCATAGGTGGGGTCTAGGGCGTGTTCAGCATCAACAAAGGCGGCAATACCATCTTGTTTTTGCACTTCCGCGATCGCATGTAGTGCTACAGTAGTTTTACCGGAACTTTCTGGTCCGTAAATTTCAATTACCCGTCCTTTAGGTAACCCTCCACCCAATGCTAAATCTAAGGTGAGGGCCCCTGTAGAAATTGTCTCTACTCGCATCCGCGTAGCATCACCCAGGCGCATGATTGCTCCTTTACCGAAACTGCGCTCAATCTGGTTGAGTACTATATTTAATGCTTTTTCCTTGCCAGAATTATTGGTGTTGGTAGCCATTCTTGCCTCTAAATATACGAACTATATTGATTTCAGGTATCTGGGGATGGGAGTTTCAGTAGAACAGATATACTATTTTAACCAGAAAATTCTCTTTTACAGTTTGAAAAAACAAAGGTGTCCACATAGTAACCCGATCGCTTGGAAATGAGGCTAGTAATCCTACATAATTTTAGGATATATTTATAACTACATAGATACTCATAGAGAACAGGAAATCATCCCATAATTCAGCGATCGCCATTTCACTTACCTTAAGCAAATAGGGAACAGGGTGGAAACTCCCTATCTGTTTTTGTCCTCACCTCTTTGGCGGTTGCTATCAATACTCAAACTCTTCACGCCAGTTATCCCCACACTCAGTATAGGTCTGGCTACCTATGGGTGTACCGAAACAACCTATGATTAAGTAATTTCTCAGTAATGGGAGCAACTTTTTGAGTTTTTCCGGTTAATACTCAAAGTTCTTGTAGTAACTACCAGTAGAAATATATAAGAGTCGAAATCTGGTAAATTAACTCACGAGCCATTGTCAAGAATTGATCTTTGCTGTTTGCTCATCAAGAGGAAAACTTAACCAGGGACTTTTGCAACTACTAACTTAGGGTACATCAACATCATGAAACCGTTTCTTTTCGTCACCGACTTAGATAATACCTTTGTGGGGGATGACAACGCCTTAGCAGCACTGACCCAATCACTGACACACCATCGTCGAGAATATGGTACTAAAATAGTTTATGCCACAGGGCGATCGCCTATTCTTTACCGTGAACTCCAGCAAGAAAAAAACCTCATGACACCGGATGCTTTAATTCTGTCCGTAGGTACAGAAATTTATCTCGATGGTCAGGAGACACCAGATGGGGGTTGGTCAGAAATCCTTTCTGCTGGGTGGGACAAAGAGCTAGTATTTAAGATTGTTAAGTCTTTTCCTGAGTTGGTACTGCAACCAGACTCAGAACAACGGGCTTTTAAGGTCAGCTGCTTCCTTCCCGAAGAATTTGCCCCCACTATCCTACCCCAACTAGAGGCGGAGTTGGTTAATTCTCAACTAAATATTAAGTTAATCTATAGTAGCGGCATTGACCTTGACATTTTGCCCATTAACAGTGATAAAGGTCAAGCAATGCAGTTTATCCGTCAAAAGTGGAAATTTGCAGCACAAAGAACAGTTGTTTGTGGTGATTCAGGTAATGATATTGCATTATTCGCTGTGGGTGAAGAGAGGGGAATTATAGTCGGGAATGCGCGGGGGGAATTACTCCAGTGGTACAAAGAGTATCCCGCTGACCATCGTTATCTAGCACAAAGTGCTTGTGCCGGTGGAATTATGGAAGGATTAAAATATTTTAGGTTTTTACAATGATTAGCTATCTTAAAGGGATTGTGGCTGGTATTCAAACAGTGGGCGGGGGTCGCTTCATCTTGACTCTTGAGGTTAATGGTTTGGGGTATGATTTGCAAATTCCCCAACGGCTATCACAGCAGTTACCAGATTCGGGAGCAGTGGTACAAATCTTTACCCACGTGCAAATTCGGGATGAGGTACCCTTCCTCTACGGCTTTGGTTCCCCCGCGGAACGTGACTTGTTCCGCCACTTGCTCAGTGTCAGCGGTATTGGTGTGGCTTTAGCGATCGCCCTGTTGGATACTTTGGAATTACCAGATTTAGTGCAAGCCATTATTGCTACTAATGTCCAAATGTTAATTCAAACCCCCGGTGTGGGCAAAAAGACCGCAGAACGCCTCTGTTTAGAATTGAAAGCCAAGTTAATTGAGTGGCGCAAATCAGCAGGATTTTTTGTGGCTACCGGTGGACCAGCACCAGGGATTTTAAAAGATGTGCAAATGACTCTTTTCGCCTTGGGATATACTCCCAACGAAGTTAGTCACGCTTTACACGTAGTCAGTGAAGATATTGGACTGACAAAAGATGCTTATGTGGAAGACTGGATTAAACAAGCGATCGCCTATCTGAGTAGCAGTGAGGCAATTAGTCACCAGTTATGATATAATCTTCCCACCCCATCCCCCATCCCCTCCCCCTGCACGGGGAGGGGAGTTAAGTAAGTCAATGGTCATCTGTATTTATGTCTCCAGACCCTTACAACTGGATAGAATCATCTTTAGCCACTATTCACAAGGCTAACTGGTATCGTTCAGTGCAAACCATCCAGGGTCGCCCCGGTGCAACTGTGCTGTTGGGGGGGGAAGAGGTGATTAATTTTGCTAGTAATGACTACTTGGGCTTGGCTGGGGATGAACGCTTGAGCCAAGCCGCCATTACTGCGGTGCAACAATGGGGGACTGGTTCCACTGGTTCCCAGTTACTCAGTGGACATAGAGAAATACACAGAGAATTAGAAACGGCGATCGCCTCTTGGAAACAAACAGAAGACGCACTATTATTCAGTTCTGGCTATCTAGCGAATTTAGGTGCGATCGCCGCTGTGGTAGGTAAACGTGATTTAATCTTATCAGACCAGTATAATCATTCCAGTCTGAAAAATGGGGCAATTCTCAGCGGTGCAGACTTCAAAGAATATCCCCACTGTGACATTACAGCTTTAAAAACCCAATTAATTCAACACCGCCCCAACTACCGCCGCTGTTTGATTATCACCGATAGCGTCTTTAGTATGGATGGTGATTTATGTCCTTTACCAGAATTATTAGATATAGGAGAGCAGTTTAACTCTATGCTCCTAGTAGACGAAGCCCATAGTACTGCAGTACTAGGGAAAACCGGCGCTGGGTGCATGGAACACTTTAATTGTACAGGTAGAAATGTCATTCAAATTGGCACATTAAGCAAAGCCCTGGGGAGTTTAGGCGGCTATGTCGCCGGAAGCGCCACCCTCATTGACTACTTACGCAATCGCGCCCCTACTTGGATTTATACCACCGCCCTTTCACCCCCAGACACCGCTGCAGCCTTAGCAGCCATTACAATAGTCCAACAAGAACCCCAACGCCTGGCGCAACTGTGGCGGAATGTGGACTATTTAAAACATTTACTCTCCGCAAAATTACCACAGCTAAACATACTACCCACAGCATCGGCTATCATATGTATACAGTTACCTAGTGCAGCTGTAGCCTTGAGGGTTGGTCAACAGTTAAAAAGCCAAGGTATTTTTGCGCCCGCAATTCGTCCCCCCACGGTTCCCACCAGTCGCATCAGAATATCTCTCATGGCCAGTCATGAATTGGAACATATAGAAAAATTAGTTTCTGTTTTAATGAGAATATCCGCGGGTTTCTAACCCCCGTCTCCCCGTGTAGCATCAAACGGAATTTTTCAACCCAGGGCGATCGCTTTAGGTATTATAATAGTGCTATACCCTCTCGAATAAACCATGACTTATACACCTGATGATGTTTGGGGCTTATTAGGTGAGTTGATTCTAGCTCAAAAGGAAACAGAGCGCCGCTTTCAAGAAACAGAACACCGTTTTCAAGAAACTGAGCGGTTTCTTAAACAGCAAGCTCAAGCAACTGATAAGCAGATTAAACAGGTAAGTCAACAACTGGGTAAATTAGGTAATCGCCTAGGGGAGTTTGTAGAATGGCAAGTACGCCCTGCTGCAGTAAGATTGTTTCGAGAACGGGGTATTGATGTCCATGAACTTCACCCAGGGTTATCTACACAGCGAGGGGATGAGGGTTTGGAAATTGATTTATTAGTGGTAAATGATACCGAAGCGGTATTAGTTGAGGTGAAGAGTAAACCCAACCAAGCCGATGTGGATAAGCATTTACAGCGGTTAGAAAAGTTTAAGCGCCTCATGCCTCGGTATACAGATGTACAGGCTATGGGTGCAGTGGCGGGGATGGTGGTTACTAATGAGGTACGGGATTATGCCTATGGTCAAGGTTTATTTGTCTTGGGTCTGTGCGGTGATGATGTGGTGATTTTAAATGAGCCGGATTTTCAACCCCGGAAGTGGTAATAGGAGTTTTGAGAGGGGGCGATCTGCTTGCAGCAGCGCTTCGCTATCGCCTTTACCATCGCCTTTACCATCGCCCCACAGATCCCCGACTTCTAGCTCAATTATCCTAGATTATCTCTAATGATGTGAGAAGTCGGGGATCTTAACCACCCGACATCTGATTAATAATATTCATGGTTTCTACACTGACTCTACACACCCGCATTAATAAATCTATTACCTGTTCTTTATAGTCTGCAAACCGGTAAGTGTTGAATTTTTCCGCAATGGTGGGGTCTTTGGGTTTCTTCTCTTTATATTGATCTAAAATCCATTCCAAAGCGCAACGATTGCCCAGCATATATTCCCATGCTATACTAGGCACACCTTGTAATGTAGTCACATCATCTAAGATAATACTTCCCTGGGTTTTATCAGCCTTTAACTTCGGCTTGGGTTTGGCTTGGTTATCCTTTAAAGAAATATCAACCCGACTGAGTTTGTAGGGTATGACGGTTTCATAATTAATATGTAGATCCATCAGTTGTTTACCCCAGTCCACCCATTGGGGAAAGTTATTATATAAAGGTAAGCGGGGAAAGTCTCGTTTTAAATTGAGTTCGTATTTTTGGCGGTACTCTGGGTTATGTAGCACTCCATAGGTGTAGTGGAAGATATCTATTTTAGTAATTGTTGTGTCTTGGTAATGGGTTTGAATTTGTTCTAGTCCCCAGTCGGTG
>NZ_JAQMTM010000113.1:0-19624 GCF_028331085.1 Anabaena sp. CS-542/02 | reverse complement strand
TCCCGAACTCAGAGGTGAAACGCTGCAGCGGCCACGATAGTTGAGGGGTAGCCCTCCGCAAAAATAGCTCGATGCCAGGTTTATTTTTTAAACACCATAAATAAGAGCCTCTTCTACTATTGAAGGGGCTTTTGTTTTTTTTCTCTTGGCTTATTTCTTGAGGCAGAGTACCTGATAATACAATCTAGCGACCGCTAGATGCTACAACTATATGAAAGAACCTAAAATGCAGTTGTTACAGCTAAAAAAAATACAGTTGTGGATGCCATATTAGAACAAACCCACAAATTAAAACAAGCCTTAGTTGATTTTGTCTTGGGTGCAGAGGGAGAACTAGCACAAGCATTAGAAACTTATGCAGCCGCACATTTGCGCCGAGGTACTGGAGATACTATTCAGCAAGAATTCATCATTGATAGCTTTCTTGTAGAAGGAAAAATTGCCGATAAGTCACCATTAGATTTGTTTATTGAAAACCGTCAGGATTTATCAGACGGCTATATCTACGAGGGCTTAAGTCTGCGCAGTTTAATCCAGAACTGGCATCATAGTTTTATTGGCTTATTTGCCGTCACTAATGTTTTACCAGATGGGTTTGAGTTCAGGAATTGGCTTACAGATAAGCAGTACATTGTCAAGCCAAGCGATACTCAAACCATACAAGGATTATCTCGGTTGAAAGCGGGGGAAATATTACTAACTCGTATTTTTCCCGTTAACAATACTTGCTGGACATTTTCCAGCCCCTATATACTTATGGGGAAATTAGGTAACCCAAAACTCGCTGTAGCAATTGGTAATTTCAAAGAAAACTATAAAAATCATCTTTATAGCGATGCTCCTGACTTACTAGAAGAAGCTTGGCAGTCAGTAGTACAATATCATCAGCAGTTTGTAGACTTTTTTGGCGGTGATGAAATTACATTGCCGGGATATCAACTGAATAAAAAAATTGCCGAATTTCAAGAATTAATTAGTCAGAAACATTTGGCTGTAGCAGGAATTGATGCTTCCAAATCTCTAGCGGAAATGGTAGCAGAAGCAGGTATTAGCGAAGAGGAAATACAAACCGCTGCAAAAGAAGTTGGTGCAGACTCTAATGTAGTTCGTCAGATATTTAAAGGTAAGAATCCCTACGGCAATAGTAAAATAGTTATGCCCAGGGTTAATTTACCTGCCGAACTGAGGAAAGCAAAACAGGTTACTGTTCTTTCCCATCCGCGCTGGGGACAAATGTTTTTACCAACATATACGAGAATGCAAGCAATTCTCTCACATGAAGATCGGCAAGATATTGAAGGTAATCACACACTAATTCGCTACTATTTGGAAGATAAAAGTATTAATGCTTTTATCTGGTATCGTTTAGCCCAAAAGTATCCAAATAAACTGGAGGAGGTATTGCAAGGTTTTCTCCAACGTCCAGATTTTAACCTGCTAAACGAATTGGATTCACTTTTACAGGAATTCGATAAACCTATAGAGCCAGATTTGCCAGAAGTCGCCAGTGTGCCTATACATTTGCACAATTTATTTCAAGAAGCCCTAACAGAAGTTAACAAATCTCAACTCAAAGTTAAGAGACCAAAGAAGTCAACAAAGGGTTTTCAGTCAGGGTAGCAATAATGCGTAGTTCATCACTCTAAGCAAACTACTATTCGTAATGCTACCCAATACCCCACTTAATATGCAAGGACTGGATATTTAGTCGTATTCAATTTCCAACTGAGCTACAGTGACGGCGTTAAAAGCGAACGCCAACACTAAGGGCATAGGACACTTAAATATAAATGTGGAAAATATGGCTACAATTGTACCAATTACTGCCGATGCTGACCATACTTTCTCCTCAACAGTGAAGCCCCTTTCAGCTTTAATCAAGTTGAGTACATGATTGGGAATGGGTTCTGGCATTACCCCGCCAGGAGGAAAAGCCCAATAGCTGTTGCGCCGCTCGACAAATAATTCTGTCCAGCCATTTTCTTCGCACCATGCTTCAATCCAATCAACAGAGTAATGAGTCATAATCTTGTTGGTAATTAAGACTTGTAGAATTTGTGTAGTTGGTAAATAAATATAAGTTGCTGACAGATTTGCTGAATAGTTAACCAATGATTATGAACTCCAAGGAAATACCCCAGATATAGAACCCTAGATGTAAAGCGATCTAGCTATTTAGGACAAACAAGAATTGCTTAACTACTCACATTAAAAGATTAACAGTCTCTCCTACCTGTGGCACTCAAAATACAATAAACTTTACTTATATAAGCTAATATCAAGAATTGTAAATAACTCAGCTAACTCACAGGTCGGTACTGGGGCGATCGCTGATTAAGTTATCCAACTATTTAGGTTATCCTATGAATATGGTGTTGGATGGCTAATAATTCTCACAGACTCGATTATATGTAGTGCAAAATATAGCCTAAAAATATGGTAAGAAAATTAAAATGGGTGATAATTTTGCGAGTTGTTCTGCTATCCATTGGTATTAAATTACTGAACAATAGGCTGGGGGAGTGCGATCGCCTATATGCTTATGGCAGGTAATAACAGTATTTTTGATCCCTGAGCAGATTATTACAAAAAATTCTATCCGGCAAGCTCAAAGATGATTAAAGACTTTTCAATATTAGTTAGAGACTCAAAACAGTTACCCAATATATTTTGGAAGCAAGGATTAGCATTGATTCTAGGCATTATACTATTTTGCCAAGCTTCCCCACCAGCCAGGGCAGATTGGACTCATCCCATGTCATTTAGTAATGCAGAATTAGCCAGACGTGATTTTTCAGGACAAACTTTACAAGCGGCTGAGTTCTCTAACGCCAATATGGAATTAGCTAACTTTGAAGGTGCTGACTTACGAGGAGCCGTGATGAGTGCTTCGGTGATGACTCAAGCCAATCTTCACGGAGCCGATTTAACTAATGCTATGGTGGATCAGGTAAACTTAACAGGGGCGGATTTAAGCGATGCCATTTTTACAGAAGCTCTTTTGTTACGCTCCACCTTTACTGATGTGAATATCAATAGTGCGGATTTCACAGATGCAATTTTGGATAGAGCGCAAATTAAAGAACTGTGTCACAAAGCCAGTGGTGTAAACTCTAAAACTGGCATAGAAACTAGTTATTCTCTGGGATGTCGATGAAGCGTGTTGGTATAATTGGTGGTGGACAACTGGCCTGGATGATGGGGGGTGCGTCCAAAAAATTAGGATTAGAATTGGTAGTGCAAACTCCGAGTCTTAATGATCCTGCGGTTTCCACGGCTGAGGATGTTGTTTTGGCATCAGTTGATGATGCTATTTCCACAGAGCTTTTAGCACAAAAGACTGATGTCATCACATTTGAAAATGAATTTGTTGATTTGGATTCCTTATCTTTAATCCAAAACCAAGGTGTTTGTTTTCGCCCGAGGTTAGAAGCCTTAAGGCCTCTTTTAGATAAATATGATCAACGCTGCTACTTACAAGATTTGGGATTACCTGTCCCCCGATTTTTCGCTCTCGAACAACTAGACAATCTCTCGTCTCAAACAGCACACCTGGGTTTTCCTCTTGTTTTAAAATCCCGACGGCATGGTTATGATGGTCAAGGGACTTTCATTATTAATGATTTAGCATCTTTGGAGCAAAAGCTAAATTCTATTATCACAACTAAAGATTTAAGTCAACCTCTATTTTTAATAGAAGAATTTGTCCCCTTTGAACGAGAATTAGCAATAATTGCGGCTCGTTCCACAGAAGGTGAGGTTGTGACTTACCCAGTGGTAGAAACCCAACAAGAGCAACAGGTATGTCGGCGAGTGATTGCACCAGCTGATATTACACCCAACCAAGCAGCAGAAATAGAAGCGATCGCCCATACTCTCTTAAATAACTTGGAAGTAGTGGGAGTTTTTGGGATTGAACTATTTCTCACCCCCACAGGTAACGTCTTGGTCAATGAAATTGCCCCTCGTACCCATAATTCTGGGCATTTCTCTTTAGACGCTTGTGAAACATCTCAGTTTGAACAGCACTTGAGAGCAGTTTGTGGTTTACCTTTGGGCAATCCTGATTTACATTGTGCTAGTGCCGTCATGGTCAACCTGCTGGGGTATGAAATTTCCAGCAGCGACTACCAAACCCAGCGCCAAAAGTTAGCCGAGATTCCCCAAGCTTTCGTTCACTGGTACGGGAAAACAGAATCACGTCCTGGGCGCAAACTCGGACACGTCACAGTGTTATTAGATGATAAAAACAGAGATAGCATGATTAATATAGCCCAAAATATAGAATCTATCTGGTATTTAGTTTAAATCTCACAAATATAGACAAATCTCACACTGGAGCAGTCTGTAGTTCCCCCTGCAGGGGTAAAAACTGACAAAGCTGGTGAAAGATATATTTGTCCATCCCACTACTCAGGCTCCCAGTCAAATTCACGAGAAAATTTTCATACTCAACACACAATCTGTTTGAGAAGGCTATAATAATTTAGTTGCACTACGACGTTGGTGACTGCCATCAAGTTTTTTGATCTATGTCTTTAAAGAAAAGGGAAGCTAACAAGTCTCGTGGCAGTAAACCGGGCATGTACCTGGAAACTTAAAACGAAGAACGTCGGCACCCACCTGGTTAAACCAGGTCATAAACTTAGGTAAAACGGCGTCGCGGTGAACTTAAAATTATTAGCTCCTCAAGTTAGCAAAAACTTAGGGGCTTTAATTTTATAAATCTGTATAATTTGATTCTGATTTAGCTATCATTCAGAGTTAGAATAGTAAAAATTATCTTAAATTGTGATTAAACCTACAAAAACTTGTTACAAGAACTAAAGCATAACGTTTTTCCAGCCTCGGTTATCCGACTAGATAATGGTCTAACACTGATCCATCAGGAACTTACTACTACCCCTGTAGTTGTGGCTGACGTTTGGGTGCGAGCCGGAGCAATAGTGGAGCCAAAACCGTGGTACGGTATGGCTCATTTTTTAGAACACATGATTTTTAAAGGGACTGCGAGACTAGCCCCAGGAATTTTTGATCACCACATTGAAACCAGGGGTGGTGTGAGTAATGCCGCCACAAGTTATGATTATGCTCACTACACCCTAACCACAGCCGCTTCTTACGTAGAAGATACTCTGCCGCACTTGGGAGAACTGCTCATTAATGCCGCGATCCCAGATGATGAATTTATCCGAGAACGGGATGTGGTGCTCGAAGAAATTCGCTCCTGCAATGATGATCCCGATGCGATAGGATTCCAAGCCCTCAATCAAAGCATCTACCAAAACCATCCTTACGGGCGTTCAGTCCTAGGTAGTGAGTTAGAACTAATGCAACACTCACCAGCAGCCATGCGTTGTTTTCATCGCGCACACTACCAACCGCAAAACATGACAGTAGTAGTTGTGGGGGGAATTTCTCAACAGCCAGCCTGGGAACTCGTAAATAAATCATTTGCTGAATTTGCGCCACCATTGGACTGTCCACAAGCTGAAGAAATAGTAGAACCAGTAATCACCGGAATTCAGCGGCAAGAAATCTGTTCACCACGTCTAGAACAAGCCCGCCTAATTATGGCGTGGGTTGTGCCGGGAGTCAAGGAACTGCACACAGTCTATGGTTTAGATTTATTGGCAGTGTTACTCTCAGAAGGCCGCACTTCGCGACTGGTGCATCATTTACGAGAAGAATTGCAATTAGTCCAGGAAATTTATTGTAATTTCTCCTTACAAAGAGAATCGAGTTTATTTACCATTACTGCTTTTTTGAAAGTGGAAAACCTATATCAGGTGGAAAATCTGATTCTGCGTCATTTAAATGATTTGCAAACCATGGGAATTAGCGAGCGGGAACTCGCCCGCATACGTAGGCTGGTTTGTAATGAATACGCTTTTTCTACGGAAACACCAAATCAGTTGACAGGTCTTTATGGATACTACAACACTATTGCCCAAGCTGAATTGGCAGTAGCATATCCTCAGCATATTCAATCATTTAATACTCAAGAACTGCAAAAATTAGCTAAACAGTTACTTTCACCTGATAATTATGCAGTTACTATACTTAAACCGGTTGCTAATTAGCATCCCCACTCGCAAACAACTAACCACCTACCAATAATTAATACCTAATAATTGTGAAACCTTGCCTATCTGCCTCTCCTGTTCACCGCACTGTATTGAATAACGGTATTGTAGTCATAGTGACAGAAAATCCTGCTGCGGATATTGTAGCTGCGCGGATGTTTGTCCGTGCTGGTAGTTGTTGCGAAAAGCGAGAGCAAGCGGGATTAGCCTATTTGGTCTCAGCAGTGATGACAAAGGGATGTGACGGACTTTCAAGCTGGGAAGTTGCTGAAAAAGTAGAGTCTGTGGGAGCAAGCTTGAGTGCTGATGCGGCTACAGATTATTTTTTGTTGTCTTTGAAGACAGTAACATCAGATTTCTCTGATATCTTAGCATTGGCTGGGCGAATGTTGCGATCGCCTACATTTCCCGAATCCCAAGTAGAACTAGAAAAGCGTTTAGCACTGCAAAATATTCGCTCTCAAAAAGAACAGCCATTTACCATTGCCTTTAGCCAAATGCGCCAGGTGGTCTATCAAAACCATCCCTATGCTATGTCAGTCTTAGGAGATGAAACCACAATGAGCAGCTTATCACGTGCTGACTTAGTAGACTATCACCAAACATATTTCCGTCCCGATAATCTAGTTATTAGTATTGCAGGGCGAGTCACCTTAGCAGATGCTCTAACACTAGTACAACAAGTATTTGGCGATTGGGAAGTTCCTGGACAGGACATCCCATTACTCAACTTACCAGAAA
Source organism: Anabaena sp. CS-542/02 (assembly GCF_028331085.1). Lineage (NCBI taxonomy): Bacteria > Bacillati > Cyanobacteriota > Cyanophyceae > Nostocales > Nostocaceae > Anabaena > Anabaena sp. CS-542/02. The sequence goes on along the minus strand of NZ_JAQMTM010000113.1, from coordinate 12,797 downwards.
TTAACCGAGAACCCCAGCATCGAATACAGCCTTTAGAAACACAGCAATCCATAGTTATGTTGGGTTACTTGGGATCATCAGTAAGTTGTCCAGACTACCCCCCATTAAAATTGCTGTCTACTTACCTAGGTAATGGGCTTTCTAGTCGCTTGTTTGTGGAATTACGGGAAAAACGGGGTTTAGCCTACGAAGTCTCGGCATTTTATCCCACAAGGTTGTATCGGGGGTCATTTGTAGTCTATATGGGTACAGCCGCAGAAAATACCAGCATTGCTCTGGAAGGACTACGTACAGAAGTAGATTTACTCTGTAAAACAGAAATATCAGAAAGTGACCTGCAAGCAGCTAAAAACAAAATTTTGGGGCAGTACGCTTTGGGTAAACAAACTAACGGACAAATTGCCCAAATCTATGGCTGGTATGAAACACTGGGTTTAGGTCTGGATTTTGATCAACATTTTCAAGAATTAATTCTATCTGTGAGTGTTCAGGATGCGATCGCTTCTGCATGTAAATATTTACAGCAACCTTATATATCTGTAGTTGGTCAAGAGACAGCAATTAAGACTGTATTTCCCAGTGCCGAGTGTTAACTGGTACAATTCCTTTTGTGTCACCTGTTTTTTGAACAGAAGGAAGTATAATATTACCGTCATAACTTTCTGGGAATATAGTCCATGCAAGTGAGGCTGACAACAAGTATCTGGAACTACTTTGAGTCACTAAAAGCATTTCGTGGCTTGAACAAAAATAAGTTTTATTATTTACTGCTGTGTTCATCTACCTTGTTACTGTTTACCTCGGATACAGTCAGCGCAGTTGTGGTTAGCACAAAAATTGCTCAAGCAACAAATAGAGTTGTAATTAGCCGTCCTACCCTCAAACTTGGTAGTCAAGGAGAACAAGTTACAGAACTACAGGCGGCTCTAAAACTTTTAGGCTTCTACTCAGGTGCAGTGGATGGTATTTACACAGAGCGGACAGCCACCGCCGTTTCTCAATTCAAACGAGCAGTTGAATTGATTCCAGATGGCATTGTTGACCCTATTACTTGGCAAAGACTATTCCCCCTGGAGCCAATAGTTATACCAACAGTCCCGGGAAATCAGCCGTCATCCAACTTGAGGCCAAATTTTCCCATTACCAACCAGATTCTACCCACCAGCACAGTTATTAATTCTACTCAGCCCATACCAGCCTCACCACCCCCAGGCGCAATACCTGGCGTTCAATATACCTCCCAAGGATTGCCAATTTTACGTCCAGGAATGCGTAATTCAGCAGTTAGACAGTTGCAAAAACAACTCAAACAGCTAGGTTTTTTCGCTGGCGATGTGGATGGAGATTTTGGCATAATGACGGCAGCAGCAGTAAAATCTGCACAACAACACTATGGTCTGGAGGCTGATGGTGTGGTAGGTGGTGCTACCTGGGAAGCACTATTACGAAGATAGTTAAATTCTAGGAAAAAGCAATGAGACATTTTTTGCTAACTTGGCTGGTTACTGCGGTGGCTTTGCTGATCACCGCTAATATTGTCCCGGGGTTATTCGTCAGGGATTTTGTCGCATCCCTGGTGGCTGTAGCGGTAATCGGATTAGTCAATGCTTTTATTCGACCAGTTTTAAACATTTTGGCGTTTCCTATTACCTTACTCACCTTTGGTTTGTTTACCTTTGTGATTAATGCCTTAACTCTTTGGCTAGCAAGTAACCTCACCCCCGGTTATGGTTTTGAAATTCAAGGTTTCTGGCCTGCTTTAGTCGGTTCGATTGTCTTAACTATTGTTTCTAGCTTAATTAGCTATTTTCTCAGGGTAATTTTGTAGTGTCTGCTATTTTAAAACGGGTTTCCATTCGTCGATACGGCCAAGCTGGCCATAAGAAACCCAATAAAGAAGCTTTATGGAGTCCTAGTTATTTTGCTATTTCTCTGGGAGGTTTGCTGCTAAAAGTTTGAAAAGAGATATTAAGAATCAAGAAAAGCCCACCTAGAAGGACATTGTTCTGTATCCCATTATTTCCGGTCAACGATCATTAGTCGCCACAGCTAGCGTTACCGACCCTGGTTCGGACTCTAACCGAAAAACTTGTTTAGGAACTAATAATCTAATTTCTAACTCTTCTTTTCTAGTGAAAGGTGGGGTAATACAAGAGGCTGCAAGAATAGCTGCAGCCTCAGCTACGCTCGAAGTTCCCACTGTTTTGGCGGCGATTTTGCTAGGGTGAGGGACAGATACAGTAGACAAAATATTGGACGGAAAGAGTTTTAAGGGAAAATTGCAAATATGACACAGTTCTATTAAACCAACTTCTGAGGCTTTAGTATCGATGGTAGCAAGACCAGCAATGGTATTTTCCCGGAGTTGATTTTTTGCAAATACTTGTTGTATTGCTGTTGCTATCAAACGCGACGAAATACCCTTCTGACAACCAATTCCTACCCATAAATTGGGCAAATGTTGCTGTTGAATAATTGTGCCAATTATTGGGTCTATCTTCAGAGTGGAGGATGTCTGTAAAATATCCACGGGGATCAACTATAAAATTGGCAGACTGGATTATACCACGAAACGGATCTTTATAATACTGTTATTCATGATTAAATCTTATATATTTAGCCTATCTAGCACAGTAGGAAACGCGAAAGTAGAAACATTTTGCCTGTTATACTTTAGTGTTCCAAGTATTTCTGACTTTGTTAATTATTAACAAAGTCAGTTTTGTTAATTATTAATACTTCCTAGGAGAATAGATGCAGTTGCTACATTACCAAAGGAATAATAAGTCTATACTGCATCTGTTACCGGTGATTTAAACAAAACTCTATTTTTGTGCGCCGGATTTTTCGAGACTCTGGGCTATATTCTGATACCCATTAAATTCCGCAATCATCAAAGCCGTATAACCGCCCCGATTTTTCAGATTTATATCTGCCCCTGCTTGCAGTAGTATCTGTACAGCCTCTCCATATTCCCGAGAAACAGCCCACATCAATGCTGTGGCTCCTGCTAAGTCCTGAAAATTTACATTTGCACCTTTAGCCAGCAACAACTGCATTATTTCTGTGTAGTTATGTTCTGCTGCCTTAATTAAAGCTGTTTTGCTATCATTTCCTAGACTATTAGCATCAGCACCGTGGTCTAGTAACAGTTTTACTGTTTCCACATCTCCTTGGGATATTGCTAATATCAAGGGTATACCTAGACTTGCACTATTGATTTTTTGACTAGAACACAATAATATGTCAATAATTTGGCTATGTCCTTGGAATGCGGCTACAAGTATTGGTGTATCACCCAGATGATTTCTGATTTGGGGGTCTGCACCTCGGTTTAGTAACAGTTGCACCACATCAATGTAACCTTCTACAACGGCTAGGTGTAGGGGAGTTTCACCGTCTTGATCTTGAAGATTAATTTCGGCACCTTGATCTAGTAAAGCAGAGGCGATCGCAGTGTGTCCTGCTGCTACTGCTGCTGATAACGCAGTACCACCATGTTCATTTTCCTGATTCACATCAGATCCAGCCGCTAGCAATGCATGCACAACTTCCAAATCTCCTAGGTCAGCGGACATCATCAAAAGTGTCTCACCTTCTGGGTCTTGGATATTGACATCTGCACCATTTTGTGTTAATAGTCTTGTTGCGGCTGTGTTAGAGGATCTAACAGCTAATTTTAAAGCAGTATCATGATCTTGGTCTGTGATATTTACCTCGGCGCCAGCAGCTAATAAGACCTGCATGATATTAACATCACCCTTAACTGTAGCTGCCATTAAAGCTGTACTACCATCTTCATTAATCGCATTGACATCGGCACCTCTAGAGAGCAAAAGCTGCACAATGTCCAGTTGATGACTACTAGCAGCGAACATCAAGGCCGTCAAACCATAGCGTTTTCTGCGTAGGTTAATATTTGCTCCAGCATCTAATAGCGATCGCACAATTTCGGTGTAACCTGAATTGGCAGCAAACATTAATGGTGTAGTACCATGGTCATCGCTAACGTCAACCTGAGCACCGGTAGCTAACAGCTGACACAGATGCCTAATATCGCCACTTTTAGCCGACTTTAGCAGCAATACATCCTTATTTTCCATAATCAATATCACGCACCCCGGCAGTTTTTGTGAATCTAGTCCCCCAATTTAGTCTGAAATTGTTTAACCACTTTGGCAAGAGGCAAACTGAAAAAGAAGGCAATATATTTCACTCCTGGCAACTTGAAGTACAGAAATTAGAGTTATGCTAACTTTTATGAAGATTTAAGCATTGGGGGAGAACACCATGAATTTGGAACTGTCACCGGAAGTGAAATATTGGCTAAACTTTTTCCACCCGCTAACCATGTGGGGGTTATTAGCACTATCCCTGTATGCTGCTTATCTGGGGCTGCAAGTACAGCGTACCAGAAGCGCTCAAGGAGATGTAAAGAAAGAACTGATTAAAGGTAAATACAACATAAAACACTACCAAGTAGGGTCTGTACTTTTAGCTTTAATGGTAACAGGTGCTATTGGTGGTATGGCCGTTACCTACATCAATAATGGTAAGTTATTCGTAGGTCCGCATTTATTAGCTGGACTGGGAATGACAAGTCTAATTGCGTTATCAGCTGCTTTATCTCCTTTTATGCAAAAAGGAGCCAATTGGGCGCGTATAACTCATATTACCCTCAATTTTGGGCTTTTAGGGCTTTTTACATGGCAGGCTATTACTGGCGTGCAAATTGTCCAGAGAATTCTTAGTAATGCTTAGTCTTTAGCCATTAGCCAATAGTATAACTATTGGCTAATGAGTTTGAACTTATCGGCTGGGATGAGAATTACCAGGAAAGGGAATTCCTAGGGATTGATGAAAGTCTTCCTGGACTCTGCGAGTTAGGCGCAGGGAGACTTGACGGACAATTTGGTTAAGTAGGCGATCGCCTGTAGATTTGACTAAAGACCGGGGTAAGCGTTGAATAAATTTGGGAAAGTGAAGATTAACCATTAAATCTAATTCCCATTCCACTCGTGTGATCTGAGTCAAACCATTAGGTGAGTCATTATAAGCATTTTCTACTAACTGTAGCGATGCCTGATAGTCTACATCATAGCCAGGCGGATGGTAGTCAGGAACAGGAATTGTGCGAATCCTGTATATTCCCTGGTCTGGAGGTAACAGTTCTAAACCAACTTTTGGCTCTACGTGATAACCAAAAGAGCCAAAGCGACCAATAATTAAAGCATAAGCATTTTCACTCAACGGTTCTACTTTCATTGGTTCAGCACAACGGGAAAACCATGCACCATGAGTTTCCAGGTACTCGGCAACTTTATGGGCTGGGCTATTCATTACCATTGAGTCGCTATAATGACCTAAAAACTTAGTAAACGCCCCTGGGGTGGTTTGTGTAAGTGTATCCTCAGATTCTGTTAAACTTGAAGCTACTGGCAGAACTGTTTCTTTTATATCCCAAGATTGATATTCGCCGTTTGTCGAAAGCATCAATATGTTCCCCTATAAATTAGCCTTTGTCTACCAATTCAGAGTTACCAAGTTACTGGTATGGTTTAGTATTACCATTGTGGCTGAAAACTCCAGAATCTGTCATAAACTTCATGAAATCACTAATGTTAAAGAACTGAATTTAACATAGTTAGTTTCCCAGGATTGTATTTTTGTGAACATTGCTGATTTAATTACTTGGTTTGAAGCATGGGCAAATCCGACTTGGTGTGAAAGTTGGGATAATTGCGGTTGGCAAATTGAACCGGGGGTGTTAGATCAAAAAGCCCGTGTGTTGGTTTGTTTAACACCGACTTTGGCTGTAATGCAAGAAGCGATCGCTTTGAATGCTAATCTGATTTTTGCCCATCATCCTCTGATTTTTAGTCCTCCCAAATCTTTATGTAGTGGTGAGGCCATAGCGGAAATAGCAAGATTAGCTTTTAGGTACAATATTGGCATTTACACCGCGCATACAAATTTTGATCAAGTACAAGATGGAACTGCCGATGTTTTAGCTCAAATTCTAGAGTTGCACGAAGCCACTCCTATAGTAGCGACACAACCAGGATTAGGCTACGGGCGTGTTGGGTTACTCCAGCCATGTCTGACTTTACAGGCGTTACTCGCTACTATTCAAACTCGACTCGCTCCTCCTCATTTGATTTTCTCGCCAACTGCTGACTTACAACAAACTATTTACCGGGTCGCAGTATTAGGAGGTTCCGGGGCTAGTTTTATTTCGGCTGTAGTGAAAACTCATGCTCAAGTTTATCTGACTGCTGATTGTAAGTTCCATCAGTTCCAGGAAAGTCGCGATCGCAATCTTATTCTAATTGATGCGGGACATTATGCTACTGAACGCCCGGCGTGCGATCGCTTAGTGCAACGATTTCTCTCCTTAAATCTAGACTGGGTGCAATTAAGCCTCCAGGATGAGGACTTTCGTCAGTTTTTATAGTATTTCGGTCCATCATTGTTTGAGGAAATATCGGGTATGATGCACACCCACCTGGAAGTTTTCACAGCCTCAAATTAAAACTGTTTGCCAATTGTTGTAGAAAAGCATTAAGGTGGACAAGATAATGAGTTAAGATCAAATACATAGGGATAAATATAAAGCAAAGTTCCTGGATTTCCCACCAATGCCAACTACTACAAGTAAGCAAATCAAACAACCGCGTTCACCGCTTAATTTGGAGTATTCTTTCTTACATAACTCAAGAGATACTCACCGGAAAATATTAGCTTGGTTAGGAGAATTTAGGTATTGGAGAAAATTGCTATGGAGATCTCAATAGTTACTGGCGAATTGTCAGAAAATTCTCCCTTAATGCTGATGCGGCCAAAGGGATAAGGAGTGCAGCCGTTGCACCATTAAAGGTTATACCTTTATCAAGATAAGAACTATTACGCATTTTTACATCGGTAGATTGTAGTAGGTTCTGTCAGACGGTAAAACCCAAATTTCACAGGTTTAACTACGTTGTTTAAAAAGGTAGAAGCAGTACATGCTACACCGCAAGATCTATCAACTGTGTTGCGACGGGCGCGAGGTATGTGTATTCTTGCGGGACCAGCAACGCTGGATTGAACGCGCCCGCATCCTCGATATAGAGGGGGACTTAGTGACTCTACGGTATGAAACAGACGAGGAAGACGAGGTTTGCGCCTGGGAGGAGATGGTTCGTTTAGAAAGCATTGGCTCTGTAAGCCAAAAGTTAGCCTCAGTACCACGGGGTAATATAGAGTTTCTGATGACAGAAGATTGTCCCGAATCAGAGCGTATCCATAAACATTCTCCCGAATCTAATCCTGAGTAGAGACGCAATGATTCTTCAATGTTACCAAACGTGATGCGTAAACCCCCCGTTTTCCCAACGGGGGATACAAGCTAAAGTTTGTATTCTGTTGGCTCTAGTCCTATAGTATAGAGCGTATAAAGGTTTTACATTGATAAAGACAAGAACTATTAGGCATTTCTACACTGGTAGATTTTAGGAGATATTAGCCAACGGTTCAAAAGCAGGACAATATCCCTCAAGACTCACTTTGAAGTTATGTAACACAGATGCGGGATTCCAACACCTTTGTCCTCTTTGGTGTCGGCAAGTGCCACAACAATCTATATCACACCAAGCCTGGCGATCGCTATTTTGGTGCAGTACTTCTCTAGCAGACAATCCTCGCAATACCAGTTCTTCACCCTGCCAACGAGCTTCTATTAAACCAGTATCGGCAAACTGTTGCCAACGGGGATCATGTGTAATCGCATCGGGTAAGGTCACACTAATGACTGTTCCTAATTCTGTAAGTTCCCCTTCATAATTGGTTTCTGGGGGTGCTGGTTGTAAAAATGTGTCGCCAATTGGCAGTTCTACAAAAGTACCAGCAGATGGAGAATGGACATGATAACGGTTTTGTAGTTCTTCCAAGCCAGTCAAATCTGCTAAGTATGTCGGCGAACCATGCACAAAAACAACGTGCTGGGGACGCAAATTATGAATTAGTTGAGTAGTCCCAGACCCGTCACTATGCTGGGACAGAAGATAAGTTTCGTCCTTGGTGGGTGCTGAATATTTTGTATTAAGTTTTATATCAATCTTTTCCGGTAACAGAATCATCCAAGGGCCTGTTTCCCTTTGGCAGTATTGGTTTAAATTAGCTGTAGAGTCAGTCAGGACAATACAGGGAGACTTACCCACAGTAGCCCGATGTTCTGGCTGCAAACGCCGGACTCGGGGACGCACTCGATCATCCCAGAACAAGGGTTGATGGCGAGCAAAGTTCTGCACTGATGGAGGTAAGTGGGGCAGTATTTCCAGGTAAGCATCGCAACCAGTAGCCACCGCACCATCCACCCAAATATCTATATTTCGTCCGGTGAAGTGATGATGAGAACGTAACAGCATCAACAATTCTTGACCCAAACCTAAAGCCGGTGTGGGAAGAAGCACAGAATGACCATCGGCGATCGCCCGATTAATCCGCTCCGCCAATTGATTTTCCTGGTTGCGACGGTGGGGATGACGGGATGTGCCATAAGTGCCTTCAATAATCAATACATTTAAGTCTAATCCCCGTAACTCTTCTAAACGTAAACCTTCCACCAGGCGTGAGTTTGATAAGAAATAATCCCCCGTATACAGTAATTTATAAGAGCGCTCCTTTGTTGTGTATGTGAGCAGAATTACTACTGCTCCCGGTAAGTGTCCGGCAGGAAATAATTCCACTACCAGACCTTCTTGGATTTCCACAGGCGATCGCAACGGTAAGGCATGACAGAACTGAGGAATTGCCTTGGTATCTTGGTCTAGCCAATTTAACGGTAGTAACTTGGTTGTTACCTCACTGGCATAGATAGGTAACAGAGGGAAAGCTTGATGTAAGTCTAGCAATCCTCGGGCGTGGTCTGGGTGGGCATGACTGACCAACACTAAATCCGCAGGGATTGCCGACTTAGCTGAAGAGGTGAGTAACGATGAAGTGTCTTCTAATCCACAATCTAGTAGAATCCGGTGTGGACCCATTCGTACTAATAAACAAACACCCTCATCATGATGCTGGACACTATAGGGCAAACAGTCTAAATCGTTAGCCTTCTCCTGAGCATCAACGCGAGAGGATGCCCACAGATTATCCCTCATGGTCTCCTCCCCTCTGACCTCATATTTGGGTTTGCAACTCCCCGGATGCCTAGCCTGCATGGTTTATCCATAGCCGAAGGGTAGCCCAACTCACCCGTTCATTTTGCCTTTAGATATTATTCTTAATGTGCAGAGCCATTACCATGATAGTTTTCTGAATCATAAAAGCCATTCTTAGTGCCAAAGAACAGGCACGCAAAAGTGAATATAACTGTCAATCCCACTAAAATCAGCTTCACATCCATTTGTTTGCTGTTCCTCACTAAAGACTTTTTTATGGTAATAGAATGCTTGGGAAATCCGGCTGAATCACCAGAAAATCTTTACTATGCTTTTAAGGATTGATCCATAAGTAAATTTACTGCAATTACTGAGATTATATAACTTTTTTTGTCACTTGTTCATCCATATCATCAGCCAGATATCCACATGGGATAAATTTTAATAAAGAAAAAATCTTTTTCCAGTTCCCGTATTGCAGAAAATTGCTATATATATTGATACGTTAAATATTAACACATAAATTAAAATCAATGTTGAGATGACTAATCACATTTTAAAACCCACTACAGAAACTGTACATCTTGGTGGTTTTTCTAATTTACTTCCACCAGTCCTCACTGTTGACCGTGGCGATACCATAGACCTAGAAACTTGCACTGGTTATTACGTTTACGAGAAAGCACCACCGCAATTTCTGACACCAGAATTTCTCAATATCTGTGAAAATTTACCCCCAGAAGGCCAAGTAGCGGGGGGATCACATTTACTAATGGCTGAGACACCAACTGATATTACTACCATGGGTTATGCTTCAACTTTAGATGCAGCCTTAGAACTAGCCTTAAAAAACATGATCGATTTTCTAGAACGGTTGGCCAAGTTGTCCCCAGAAGATGCTTATGTTCTATGTAGTTTAGCTGTAAGTTTTCACATTAGTCAAGTTGTTAATAGTCCCCACAAAGGTGTTCACGGTATGTCACCCAAGTCAATCATCTCTAATCATATCAATTTATAGAAATTCATCAATATGTCTAATATAGTTGTTCAAATGTTGACCATTGGTTTAGTTGCTGGTTTAACTGGTGGTATGTTCGGTCTGGGGGGTGGTGCAATTATGGTACCAGCTATGGTGTTATTGGTTGGTCTAGATCAAAAATTTGCCACTGGTACTTCTATTGCTGCTCAAATTTTGCCCATTGGCATTTTAGGGGCAATAGTGTACTATCGCAACGGCAACATGAATCTTAAATATGCTGCAATTGTCGCCATTGGACTCATAGTTGGTAATTTATTTGGAGCATTATTTGCCAATCAGCCGTTTATTAGCGGTGAGATCATCAAGAAGTTATATGGGATTTTTTTACTACTCCTTGCTATGAGATATTTAGTGGGAACTTAGTAGCAATCATGAATAGTCATTGACACTCCCACAGCTAAAGCCGATGGGATTCTTGTTTCATCCAGTCCACTTACCATAGTTGGTTACCCTTCCATGCCAGATGTGGTTTTGTCCGCAAGCTTTTTGCTCCTGCTCAAAACCCAGATACCCTATGTCCTACCGTGCTGTTTCAAGCAATAAAACTTTGGTTTTCTGGGACTTGGCGCTGGGAGATTTTACTTACACAAGCATTATGCATGTAGAACCCAATATCTTGATTTTTCAAGGTGAGATGACTCTCGGCTCTGGGTTTTTTAAGTGGTTGAATACCCTAACCACTATAATTAAAATACCACAAAAGCCAGTATCTTAACTATGCCTAAACCTGAAATTTTTATAACTTTTCGTTTAACGCAAGAGGAAAAGGAATTGCTTAAAGAATATTGCGAGCAAGAAGGTAGAACTCAAACAGACATTTTACGGGAACTGGTTAGAGGTCTAAGACGGCGGCTAAAGTCGCGACCCATTCATCCCGCCCCTTAAGGAGGCAACAGACTGAAAATTTCTGGGATTTTCAGGCTGTTGCTGATGGGCTTTGGTGCTTTTATTGCCGTAACGAGTAGGGTTTGAAACTGACTCCGCAATGAGCAGTACCCCCCTGCGCTAAGGCAGCTATTTATTGCGCTGCTTGAGTGGGGAAAGCACCAGTTCGCACGGCTAAGTTAATATTTTGCCCATTGCGCCGCAATCCTAAGCGCACATCTCCCCCAACTTGAGCATTTTCCACTGCTTTCTGGATACTGCTGGCTTCTGTGACTGATTTACCGTTGAGTTGTTGGATGACATCCCCTGCACGTAAGCCGGCTTTAGCAGCGGGTGAGTTAGGCATGACGCGCATAATTAATACACCTTTATCTTCATTTACCATCACAGCGCTATTGGGGTCTGAGTTTAGGCGTTCTTTGATTTGAGGTGTTAAGTCTACCATCTGAATTCCTAGATAAGGATGCTCTACCTTACCTGCGCTAATTAGTTGCTTTGCAATCCTTTGGGCTGTGTTAATCGGAATGGCAAAACCTAGTCCTTGAGCTCTTTGGATAATGGCTGTGTTCATCCCAATTACCTGACCACGGGCATTTAACAACGGTCCACCGGAGTTACCAGGATTAATGGCTGCATCGGTTTGAATAAATTCCACTCGCTTATCAGGTGCGCCAATTTGATTACTGCTGCGACCGGTGGCGCTAATGATGCCTGTGGTGACGGTATTATCTAATCCTAATGGATTACCAATGGCGATCGCCCATTCCCCTGGTTGCAGTTGCTCTGAGTTTCCCAGTTCTACAGTCGGCAGATTCTTAGACTCAATTTTGACAACAGCGACATCTGTTAATTCGTCCCTTCCCAAAACTTTACCTTCAAAGCTCCGCCCATCCTTAAGTATAACTCTCACGGTATCCGCACCAGCTACTACATGAGCATTGGTGAGAATACTACCATCTTTACTGATGAGAAAACCGGAACCAGTACCTCGCTCTACGCGGTTTTGTTGTTCTGGTAGTTGAGAACCGAAGAATTGGCGGAAAAATGGATCGTTAAATGCGGCAGGTAAGCGGTTGGTGACTGTTCGAGATGCTTCAATTCTCACTACAGCAGGCCCTACCTTCTGCACTACCTGGGTAATGAAGTTGGAACCCCCCGCAGTTGGTGATGGGATGGCAGCATTGACTCGACTTACTGCTAGGTTTGATGTCCTCTCAGATATTTGCTGAGGGTTTGCAGCTACATAACCACCGGCGAATGTCATCCCTGATCCCAGTAGCACCAATGATAAAGAAGTAACTACCTTTTTCCATGGCACTTGATTTTGGTACTTGGTATGAGTTTGTTCGGCTGAAATGATATTTAACGGAGAATCTTCATCATGTACTTGCTTATTCATGGCTGGCTGTCAAAATATTCAGATGTATTACTAATAATGTAGATATTATTTTTGAAGCTTTTGTTGCAAATGTTTTACTTAATTGCGAATATAAGTCACCTATACAAATTTGACTTCTCCCCCGGTTGAAACCTAGGGGATTCTAAACTGATGTTGCTACGCTGGATAAAATCCTAGCCCGCAAGGTTTAGGATATAATTTATTTAAGCAGGTGCGATTCGTTCTTCCTAAATGAGTAGAAATGCTCAGGGACGGAAGGTAAGGCTGGTGAAAACCAGATTCTTATAACTGTGTGTTCATGTAGGTGTGAATCCTACCCCCTAGGTGCAAGGGT
>NZ_JAQMTM010000112.1:0-8906 GCF_028331085.1 Anabaena sp. CS-542/02 | reverse complement strand
TAGTGTATCAAATATTTTTAGATCCCCCTAAATCCCCCTTGAGAAGGGGGACTTTGACTCTAGTTCCCCCCTTTTTAAGGGGGGTTAGGGGGGATCAAGAAGTGTCTAAAATCACCTTATAAAACTTATCAAACAACCTCTGAAGATGAATACACTAGTGATATGTAAATGCTTTACTTAACCATTTCAGGAATTTTTTATGAGTATTAAAAAACAAGATTATTATCTCCTAGTTCAGCAAGCTCAAGAAATTTATAGTAACTCCGGAAATATTTCTGCTTTTCTGAGAAATACACTAGGGTTGGAAACAAATACACCAGAAATAATTGAGATATCCTATGATTTACAAGCAGGAAGCTATGTAGATAGTTTTGTAAAAAACCGTCCTCAGAAATACAGATATTGCGCAGAAATAGTTAATTATCTTAATCAGTATGTCGATGAACAAAATTCTTTATTAGAGGTAGGTTGTGGAGAAGCAACTACTACATTTGGTGTTTTCGATCAGCTGGCTCAAAAACCTAGGCAAGTGATTGGTTTTGATATTTCTTTCAGTAGAATTAAGGTTGCTATAGATTTCTGGAATAGAGAGTATAAAAAGCTAGAAATCAATCAATCAATCAATCAATCAATCAATCAATCAATCATTTCTTTGTGGCAGACTTATTTCATATACCTTTGGCAAATCGGTCTGTTGATGTGGTTTATACATCTCATTCAATTGAGCCAAATGGAGGTAAAGAAATAGCAGCACTCCAGAGTATATTTCGCATTGCTAAAAAACGAGTGTTACTTTTTGAACCTTATTTTGAAGCTGGTTCTCCAGAAATACAGCAAAGGATGAATAGTCATGGTTATGTTAAAAATATTCCTGAAGCAATTAAAGCATCTGGCGGTATCCTGCGCAAGGTTGAGAAAATAGATAGTATTTCTAACCCTCTGAATCCAACTTATTTATTTGATGTTGAAGTTTCTTTAGAGATTATCTCTGATGACTGTTTCTGGGCAGATCCTGTAACGAGAAAACCTCTTAATCACAACGAAGATTGTTTTTATTGTCCAATATCCGGTTTGGCATATCCTATCATTAGCGGCATACCATGTTTAAGACCAGAAAATGGTATTCTTGCTACTCAACTTATGAACTTTTAAAATACAAACATCATGGAGTTTATCCCCTACGGTCGCCAAAGTATCAGTGAGGCAGATATTGCTGCTGTGGTGCAAGTATTACAAAGTGACTGGCTCACCCAAGGTCCCATGGTTCCCGCCTTTGAGCAGGGGGTGACTGTAGCTTGTGGGGCCAGTTATGGTGTGGCGGTTAATAGTGCAACTTCGGCTTTACATATTGCTTGTTTGGCTTTGGGATTGAGTCCAGGCGATCGCCTGTGGACAGTACCAAATACCTTTGTAGCTAGTGCTAATTGTGGGCGCTATTGTGGGGCGGAGGTGGATTTTGTCGATATTGACCCAGATACTTATAATTTGAGTGTAGGGGCGCTGCGCCAGAAATTGCAGATAGCTCAAGCACAGGGAAGTTTACCTAAAATAGTTGTTCCCGTACATTTTGCTGGTCAGTCCTGTGACATGGCGGCAATTTATGCTCTGAGTCAAGAATATAATTTCCGCATTATTGAAGATGCTTCCCATGCTGTGGGGGGTGAATATCAAGGGGAACCGGTGGGCAATTGTCGGTATAGTGATATTACGGTCTTTAGCTTTCACCCAGTCAAAATTATTACGACTGCTGAAGGGGGTATGGCTGTAACCAATGACCCAGAAATAGCTGCAAAGATGGCACGACTGCGCACCCACGGTATTACCCGTGACCCCGAATTATTATCAGGGGAATTACGGGGTAGTTGGGTATACGAGCAGGTAGAATTGGGTTTTAACTACCGGATGACGGATTTACAAGCGGCTTTGGGGTTATCGCAATTGCAGAGATTACCAGAGTTTATTGCCCGTCGTCGTCAATTGGCGGCACAATATGACCAGATGTTGGCAGGTCTGCCTGTGATTTTACCATGGCAACACCCTGATAGTCTCTCGGCTTGGCATTTATATGTAGTCCAGGTGGAAGCCACAGCCTTAAACCGGGAGGAGTTATTTACCGCTTTGCGTGAGGGGGGGATTGGGGTACAGGTTCATTATATCCCTGTACATCTCCAGCCCTATTATCGGCGTTTGGGTTTTCAGGTGGGGGATTTTCCCGTGGCGGAGTCCTACTATGGACGGGCGATTAGTTTACCTATGTATGCTGGTTTAAGTGATGGTGATCAGATTCGGGTGGTGGAGGTATTAGGTAGAGCCACAGCATAAATTCGCTGTTTGCGGGGGCAAATTAGCAAGCCAGAGAATAAATTCTCTGTCTAAAAGCTGAAGTCGGTTGAAACCGACTAGAATGGTGGTGAGATTGGCTGTTGATTGTTGACTGTTGACTGTTGGAGGAGCTAAATGAATATTCCCATTGTCACATCTGAGGTAATTAACGGTGTCAATAAGTATTTGCATCTCACAGGTGTTAGTTGGGTGCAATTTAAAAACCTGGAAAGTGCCTTTAGTTCCATTCCCGGGGTGCGTTTAATATATTTAGATGGGGGATTGGAAATTGTGATTTTGGGAAGTGAGCATGAATATTATAAGCGCACCATTAGCTTATTGTTAGAAGCTTATATGAGGTCTGAGAATATTAGATTTTATAGTCAAGGTAGTGCAACATTAGGAAGTCAAGAAATTAACGCCCAGAAAGAACCTGATGAGTCTTACAGTTTTAATGCTCAAAAAGCCACGCCTGATTTAGTTATAGAGGTAATTGTCACCAGTGGAGGTATTAATACTTTAGAAGTATATCAAAGAATTGGTATTCCTGAAGTTTGGTTATGGGAGGATGGTAACTTAAAAGTCTATGAGTTGACAGGAGAGTGTCAAGGATATAAGAGGGTACAAGAAAGTAATTTACTTCCTAATTTAGATTTAAATTTGTTAACGAAATATATTACATATTATGATCAATATGATGCTGTGACTGAGTTCTTAACAGCTATGGGTAAAGGGCAGTTTCAGTCATAAAAGGGGAGAGCGATCGCAGGATCGTCAGCAGTGGGGGATTTCCGGCGTTATGGTTGGCGGTGGATGGCTTATTAACTGATACAATGCAGCAGGTTTTGGCAGTGAGCAGGGGTTAGATGGTGAAGAACATCAAGGTTTTGTGAGCCGATTGGTCAACTAGGAAGGTGGTGGCGCTTTTATGTTATGGTGATTTTACGCACATAAAGATAGATTATGAACATAGCTGTAATTCCAGCCAGGGGTGGCAGTAAACGCATTCCACACAAGAATATTAGAGACTTTTGTGGTAAGCCCATGATTGCTTGGCCGATCACTGCGGCTCAAGCTTCTGGCTTATTTACACATATCATTGTTTCTACGGATGATCAAGAGATTGCATCTGTGGCTCAACAGTGGGGGGCGGAAGTTCCTTTTGTGCGTCCGGCTGATTTATCAGATGATTTCACGGGAACCACTCCCGTAGTAGCTCATGCAGTAGCTTGGTGTTTAGAACAGGGATGGCCGTTAGAGGCTGTTTGTTGTATTTATGCGACTGCTCCTTTAATTCAGGTAGAGGACTTACACAAAGGGCTGGAGTTACTGCAATTCAACTCTGATGGATATGTATTTAGTGTAACTTCCTTTACCTCACCTATTCAACGGGCTTTTAGGATTAATACATCTGGCAAAACGGAAATGTTTTATCCTGAATATTTCAATGCTCGTAGTCAGGATTTAGAAGCAGCTTACCATGATGCTGGTCAGTTCTATTGGGCAAAACCACAAACTTGGCTGACAAAAAAATCTGGTTTTGATGGAGGTTTACCTGTAATTTTACCTCGTTGGCGTGTTCAAGATATTGACACATTGGAAGATTGGCAACGAGCAGAATATATGTGTAAGTTTTTGTATAAAGAAATGAATTTTATTTAGAATAAATTCTGGAGTAGAAACATGACTGTATATAAAACAGAGCAAGAAAGATTTTGGGCAGAAAAGTTTGGTGATGAGTATATTGAACGCAATCAAGGAGATTTATTATTACCTAGGAATATAGCTTTCTTTTCTAAGATACTATCCCGAACCCAGAAGATAAACTCATTAATAGAATTTGGTGCTAATATTGGTTTGAATTTAAGGGCAATTAGACAACTTTTACCCCATATAGAACTTTCAGCAGTTGAAATTAATGCTAGTGCTGTAGCAGAACTAAAAAGCACAGTGGGGGGGGTAAAATTATACCATCAATCTCTTTTAGATTATCAACCTGAAGATAAGAGTGATTTCGTTCTAATTAAAGGTGTTTTAATTCATATTAATCCGGAATACTTAAACCGTGTTTATGATTTATTGCACCAAAGTAGTAATAGATATATCTGTATTTCTGAGTATTATAATCCTACCCCAGTAACGGTAAATTATCGTGGTCATCAAGATAGGCTGTTTAAAAGGGACTTTGCAGGGGAAATTTTAGATAAATTCGCAGATTTGCGTTTAATTGATTATGGGTTTGTGTATCACCGGGATAATCAGTTTCCTCAAGATGATTCAACTTGGTTTTTGTTAGAGAAAATGGGTAAGATTAACTAATTTTAGAGGAATTAGGTAGTCAAAGAAGCCAGCGCTTGACTTATAAGGGATTAAAAACCATCGCCTTTGATACTGTGCAGAGGATGTGATTGGCGGTCATTGGGAATCACCCATGAAGATGGCAAATATTAATCTATAATAGGGAGAATTGGCTAAGTAAAATGGAAAATATCTACAGATATGACTAAGAGGATGTTTGATAAGTTTTTTATTGTCATCAATGACACTGATTGATCCCCCCAACCCCCCTTAAAAAGGGGGGCTAAATTCTTTAAAGTCCTCGTTGAGAAGGGGGATTTAGGGGGATATAAAAATATTTGATACACTAATCATGACTTTCCAAACATCCTCTTAAATTAGGTGAAATAGAAGTTAATAGTAATACTCAATTCACAGTTGCTATTCCTGTGAGTCTTTAAAGTTAAACAGTATCCAGTACTCAATCAAAATCAAATAGTTAGTCACTATGGCATAATATCGTCAAGTTTTAGTTGTAAGTTGGGAAACACAGAAGAGGAAATAGCATCTCCCAAGCGATATTGTTGCTGCTGATATACGCCATTAACTAGTTGACAGATTGTGAAGGTAGGTTGTTTGGGATTACCGATAAATTGCAAGCCACCCAAACCACGAGAATCTACAATCCAATATTCTGGTATTTCGAGAAAGGCATATTCTTCAACTTTTCTGGCATAATCATCCTGCCAATTTGTACTCACAACTTCAGCAACTAACTGAATAGTATTGCCATGACAAATAATCGGTTCTTTTTGCCAAAGTGGTTCATTGCTAAGTTTTGCTTTATCTAGAACAATAACATCTGGACGGAGTGCTGTTGCTTCAGCAGCAGGTGGTTTAATCAAACAAGTTTTTGGAATCAGCCAGTTTAAATTAGCACGAAGAATTTCAGCATAAATTATCCGTGCAATATTTCCTGAAACCTCTTCATGAGGGCCAGTTGGTTCCATGTCACGTAGTTCTCCGTCAATGAGTTCGTAACGGGGGTTGTCCCCGTACTCGACTAAAAATTGCTCGAAAGTGAGGAGTTTGGGTGGGCTGTAAGTCATGTTGCTGCACTCCAAATTCAAAATTAACAATGCTTATAAGAAGGAATAGATAACAAACTATCTTGCTGTTTTGCAATTGGCTGGTGAAGCATCCCCCGGTGATCAAGTTTTATGAATAGTGCAATGGGATCAATCAGATATTTCGGTGAACAGTGTTGTCGAAGCTAAATAAGCCAAGAGTTTCCGACTAAAAAATGCACAACTCTATATTGATTGTAGCTGCCCACCCAGATGATGAAGTATTGGGGTGTGGAGGGGCGAGCATATATAATCTTAGGGAGAAGGATATAGTCGAGTGGTTGAAAAAGCCTCATGTCTGACTCATCTCTGTACCAAACAGATTTTGTAGCTTGGATACATCAGCAGCAGGTGGCGTTAAATAACCGGGATGTGTCCTCTTTGGACTGGGAAAACTTGGCCGAAGAGTTGGATGCTATGGGTATTAGAGAGAAAAATGAGCTAAAAAACCGCCTAGTAGTTTTACTCGCTCATTTACTCAAGTGGGAACATCAGCCAAGAAAACGTTCTATAAGTTGGTTTACAACCATTGCCAACCAGAGAGATGATTTACAAGATTTATTAGCAGAAAAACCTAGTTTACAGCAATATATTCCTGAGATTTTGCCCAAAGCTTATCGTAATGCTCGGCGGGAAGCTGCAGCGGAAACAGGATTAAATTTAGCCTGTTTTTTAGCAACTTGTCCTTATAGCTTCACAGAAATATTAAATCCTGAGTTTTTATGTAATACCACTGATGATTTTGTCAAGGCGATAGAGAAACTATAGAGGGAATAGGGAGCAGGGAGCAGGGAGCAGGAAAGGATTGGGGAACACGGTATGGCTAACGCCATGCTATCGCTATCGACTTCGCTCACCGACCGCACAAAAAACAATCAAATCCAGTCCCCTCCCCTTACAAGGGGAGGGTTAGGGTGGGGTCAAATATTCGATACACTAATCATGACTTGACAAACATCCTCTAAGCTAGAATATGGCTATGGTGATTCCTTCCCTCAAATCATGACTACAAACTTAGCTCCATCCATTGCTGAGAATACTCTGTGTTTAAAGAATGTTAGTTGGGAAATTATTACATTACTGATGAACCCCAGGTAAGAAATAAACAAAATATGGAAAATATCTACAGATATGACTAATGTAACAGACTTGAATCATCTGGCAGATAATAGGAGAAAACCTAAATTAGTGTCAATGATTATTGAGACCAATGCAGATGGATACTTAGCCAGGATACCAGGGATTCAGGGAGCTTTCGCCGAGGGAGATAGTCCACAAGAAGCTATGTTTAACTGTATTGATGTTTTGCAAATGATTATTGATTATAAACAAGAACAAAACCAAACTCTTAAATTAGGTGAAATAGAAGTTAATAGTAATACTCAATTCACAGTTGCTATTCCTGTTAGTCTTTAAAGTTAAACAGTTAATCTATTATTATGACCAGATTGACGGAACTTAGTTATTTACAGGTTACTCGTCGTCTGGAACACTTCGGGTTAAGATTTTATAGACAAGGGAAAGGCTCTCATGAGCTTTGGGTACGTGATGCCGATGGTATAGTTATCCCTGTCCCCCATCATGGCGGTAAAAATATCAAGAAAGGTACAGTTAGGGCAATTATCCGAGAATTAGGTATTTCTGTGCAAGAGTTTATGGAAGTTGAATAGGTTGATACCTTTAAACTACAGCAGTTTCTACCTAGATAAAATACAGATATTAATTATAAAACTATTGTGGGGTGGGCATCCTGCCCGCCCAAGTGTACCTCACCTAGATGAAATCCGCTGTAAAAAATGCACAACTCTATATTGATTGTAGCCGCCCACCCAGATGATGAAGTATTGGGGTGTGGAGGGGCGATCGCCTCTTACACTGCCCAAGGTGTGCCAGTACAGGTTATATTTGTTGCAGATGGTATTTCTGCCCGGGTAACCCATGACACAGCAGAACTAGAACGCCGTCACACAGCAGCGCGAAAAGCAGGGGATTGTTTAAGTATTTCCTCGGTTAAGTTTTGTGACTTCCCAGATAACAAATTAGATACAGTCCCCCTATTATCAATAGTTCAAACAATTGAACAGGCGATCGCCCAATATCAACCAGATACCATCTTTACCCACCACGCCGGGGATGTAAATATCGACCATCAAAGAGTACATCAAGCCGTAGTCACAGCTTGTCGTCCCCAACCCCAACACCCAGTTAAAACCCTGTTGTTTTTTGAAGTACCTTCAAGTACAGAATGGCAACCCCCCGGATCAGCACCGAGTTTTCACCCTAACTGGTTTATAGATATTTCCCAGACCTTAGCAGTGAAACAGCAAGCCTTGGCATTGTATCAAGAAGAACTGCGCCCCTTTCCCCATCCCCGCTCACAACAAGCAGTCACCGCCTTAGCCCAGTGGCGGGGTGCAACGGTGGGAGTAGCAGCAGCAGAGGCTTTTATTTTAGGTAGACATCTGGGATGATGTCTGTGTCGTCAACTGGTTACCTGTGGAGACAGATTCGTTTAGAATGAAACTACTGTGCCCTCAACCTTGGATAAATTTTCTGTCTTTATTACCGGGGACAGTTTTAACATTTTTAACCATTACAGTTGCCTTTCTACGATTCTATGACGAACAAGACTTCAGCGTCCTCGGATACATTACCCAGCCCAGAGTCTGGAGCAACCGACTCACCTTGGCGGCCCTCCTGGTGGCAATGGTTAATTTCGGCGTTGAGTGGAACCGTCGAAATCGAGAAACAGACCGCCTGGCTGCAGCAGAGCAACGAAGAATTGAGGAAACGGCACGAGTTGAGAATGAGCGAACTGAGGAAAGAGAACGAGCGGCTCACCAAGCTAGAATCCAAAATAGATGGGTTGTTCTCCAAATACAACATCAACTCAATCCCACAGAACAAACCCAATCAGCCCTAGGGGATTTTGCAGCTTTCTTGCAAGAGTATGGGGAATAAATGGTTTTACGAGCTATTTTTGCCCCAACCGGGGAGGTTGGCTGAGTTAATACCCCCAATCGACCCTAAGAGGATGTCTGATAAGTTTTATAAGGTGATTTTAGACACTTCTTGATCCCCCCTAACCCCCCTTAAAAAGGGGGGAACTAGAGTCAAAGTCCCCCTTCTCAAGGGGGATTTAGGGGGATCTAAAAATATTAGATACACCATGAGGGACTT
>NZ_JAQMTM010000111.1:0-21651 GCF_028331085.1 Anabaena sp. CS-542/02 | reverse complement strand
CGTATAAAATCTTCCTTGTCCACTTTCCTTCCTTGTCTTCCTAGTCTTGCCTTCACAGATCATATTAAAAACCTACCCTTGCAAGGAGAGGGTGGGGTCAAACAATAGTTGATACACTAATCATGACTTATCAAACATCCTCTAAGATTTTCTAACTTTATTCATGGAGGTACAAAGTTTTTTAGTTTGAGGGAAGATGGGATAGGGAAGAGGGAACAGGGGAACAAATGTATGTGTAATTCAGCATGGAAAAGGCTTTATACTGCCTTTTGCTGAGGGGTATTTTTGTTTAGATAAAAGCCCGTGACGAGGATTGAACTCGTGACCTCACCCTTACCAAGGGTGTGCTCTACCACTGAGCCACACGGGCGAAAAAAATTGATTATTGGGTTGAGAGCTATAAAATAGTGAAATTACCAGTCACTCAATAATTATAGCTCACAACTTGAGAAGTGGTGGGCCGGGCTGGATTTGAACCAGCGTAGGCGCTAGCCAACGGATTTACAGTCCGTCTCCATTAACCACTCGGACACCGACCCATTTGTCTCACGATTACTTACATTAGCACCGGCTTTGAGAAAATGCAAGGGGGTAAACAAAAATATTTGGCTCGTTGCTGAAAATTCTGGTATTCGTCAAGCTAATCCCAACTTTGAAAGCCTGTAAACCGACTCGTTCGGTATACCGCCCCCATGGTGTGTACGCTAACTTGTTCACCATTTGTCACAATGAAAAGACTGTTACATCAGTTCCAGGAAAATATCGGCAAAAAATTAGCCTCAGTTGTCAGCTGTGGTGACGCTATGCCATAAAAATAATTTGGGACGAGTAGACAATCATGGACGAAAATAAACAGGTAAACAATACAAGCCAGCAATTGGGTGAACCAATAGAGGTATCAATGAAGAGCGACTCACCAGCCCCTACCAACCCTAACGTATCTGGCGCAGGGTGGTTTCCTGACCAAGTGACAACACCAGATAACCTATCGGAAGATACAACCATTTCACCAGAAAATGGTGTTCCTGCCACTGATAAAACTGAATTAGAAACCGCTGCTCTAGCGGAATTGACTCAACAAATTGAATCCCTCAAAGTGCAACTAGAAGAACGCGGTACTCAATATATGAGGATTGCCGCAGATTTTGAAAATTACCGCAAACGTACCAGCAAAGAAAAAGAAGAGCTGGATTTGCAAGTGAAGCGGAATACTATTTTGGAATTGCTCCCCATAGTTGATAATTTTGAGCGGGCGCGAGCGCACCTCAAGCCACAAACTGATGGTGAGATGACAATTCACAAAAGTTATCAAGGAGTTTATAAACAATTAGTAGAATCTCTCAAACGCCTGGGTGTATCACCAATGCGTCCTGAAGGGGAACAGTTCGATCCCAATGTCCATGAAGCGGTGATGCGGGAAGCAACGGATGAACATCCCGAAGGAACAGTTTTAGAAGAATTAGTACGTGGATACTACTTAGGCGATCGCGTGCTGCGCCATTCAATGGTTAAGGTAGCTGCGCCCAAGGAAGACACATCACCCGTACAAGAAGATCAGTCAAGTTCAGCTGAAAGTTAAACTGTAGTTACTGGTGTCACATTTTAAATTGGGGTATGACCAGTCATCCCCCGGCTGCATTTCCTTGTGGGTGGAGTGAATCTAAAAGACTTATTGCCCTACCTAGGGCAGTGGTAAGACCAATCTCAACTACCTACACTCGCCCTTAGGGGGAGTGTAGGCTTTTGGTAGGTGGGGAAGTTATCATCGACTAGAGATCCCCAGAGTAGGTAGAATGTCAGCAAACAGCGGTGGGGGGTTTTCCGTACCTAATTGTGCGGCTAGCTCCTATAGTTGATCAGCAAAGCTTTACCCTGGGAAGTAGCACAATTGTACAAGAGACAGTTTATTGTCCAACTTTGGCTATTTGTGTGGTTTGCTTTTAATTTGCTGCATCTTTTTATGAAAGGTAAAAGGTAAAATCGATATTATATTAATATTAATATATCGATATTATATTATTATTAATATTAATAAAAATTAACTTTTTATTTCTGCCTAGTTTTCGGCAAACCGCCCTTCAAAGAACACTACGTTACCCAAAGAAGTCACCTGAGGGAGTTTTTGCCCAGAGGCAAACAACCGGAGTAAAGATTTTCCTGACTGGCATGCTGTTACCAGTAGCGGCTCCTCCAGGATATGACTTACCCTAGGATAGCAAGTGTCTGTGGCGTTGATTGCCTTGTTGCTTTCTTCCTCCTAACTTTTACCTTTGCTATATGGCCCGCGACTATTATGAAATTCTGGGTGTCTCCCGTGACGCCGACAAAGAAGACATCAAACAAGCTTACCGCCGTTTAGCCCGGAAGTATCACCCAGATGTGAACAAAGAACCGGGAGCGGAAGATCGGTTTAAGGAAATTAACCGCGCTTATGAAGTGCTTTCTGAGCCGGAGATTCGAGAACGATATAACCGTTTTGGTGAAGCTGGTATTTCCGGTGGGGCAGGCGCAGGCTTCCAAGACATGGGCGATATGGGCGGCTTTGCCGATATCTTTGAAAGTATTTTCAGTGGCTTCGCTGGTGGCGGTATGGGTGGTCAACCGCAACGGCGGCGCAGCGGACCAGTACGGGGTGACGACTTAAGGTTAGACCTGAAGTTAGACTTTCGCGAAGCTGTATTTGGTGGCGAAAAAGAAATTCGCATTTCCCATTTAGAGGTCTGTGGTGTCTGTAATGGTTCGGGTGCCAAACCAGGTACTCGCCCTCGTACCTGTTCCACCTGTGGTGGTTCGGGTCAAGTCCGGCGTGTGACTAGAACACCTTTTGGTAGCTTTACTCAAGTCTCAACTTGTCCTACCTGTAACGGTACGGGAACAGTGATTGAAGATAAATGTGATGCTTGTGATGGTAAAGGGACAAATCAAGTACCCAAAAAACTAAAAATTACCATTCCCGCAGGGGTAGACAATGGTACCCGTTTACGGATCTCCCAAGAAGGGGATGCTGGTCAACGTGGCGGGCCTCCGGGGGATTTATATGTCTACTTATTTGTGAATGAAGATGAACTATTCCGGCGGGATGGCATTAATATTCTCTCAGAAATTAAAATTAGCTACCTGCAAGCTATTTTAGGCTGCCGTTTAGAAGTAGAAACAGTAGAAGGCCCAGTGGAAATGGTGATCCCCGCCGGTACCCAGGCGAATACAATCATGAAGCTGGAAAACCGGGGTGTACCTCGTTTGGGAAATCCTGTCAGTCGCGGAGATCACCTGCTGACGATCTTAATTGATATTCCTACCAAGGTGACCCCCGAAGAAAGGGAATTACTCGAAAAGCTCGCTAAAATTAAGGGAGACAGGACTGGTAAAGGTGGTCAAGGCTTCTTGGGGAATCTGTTTAAGTAATGAAATCTTCTCACCTTTCAAGTCCCGATGCTCAACTCGACCTGCGCGGTACTCCTTGTCCGATTAATTTTGTGCGGACAAAATTATTTCTAGAAAAAATGCCGCCGGGAGGTTTGCTCGAAGTATGGCTAGATTCTGGAGAACCTATTGAGCAGGTTCCTGATAGCTTGACCATGGCAGGTTATCAGGTTGAGCAAATTACAGATTGCATGGGCTATTTTTCTTTGTTGGTACGCAGTCCCGCTACTGGCCAATGACAACAGTCAAAACTATGTCAACTAATGGGCAGTTAGTCGGTACGGTGCTAGCCGTGCAAGCCAATTTTTATCGCGTGCAGCTGGATGTAGAAGCAGGGGTTCTGGATGTTCCAGCACCCCCTATCCTGCTTTGTACCCGCAGAACCCGCTTGAAAAAAATCGGACAACAGGTGATGGTGGGCGATCGCGTCATTGTTTCTCAGCCAGATTGGTCTGGTGGTAGGGGCGCAGTTTCAGATGTTCTCCCCCGTGAAAGTCAATTAGACCGTCCAGCGATCGCCAATGTTGACCAAATCCTCCTAGCATTTGCGCTCACAGATCCACCTCTGGAGCCTTATCAACTAAGTCGGTTTCTGGTAAAGGCGGAATCTACTGATGTGGATGTGCTGTTATGTCTAAATAAAAGCGATTTAGTCTCGCCACAGGTACAACAGGAAATTAGCGATCGCCTGGAGGGATGGGGGTATAAACCCTTATTTATCAGCGTCAAAAATGGTATTAATATTGACGAATTAACTAACTATCTGAATCATAAAATTACTGTCATTGCCGGGCCTTCTGGGGTGGGTAAATCCAGCCTGATTAATACCCTCATACCCAATCTTAACCTGCGAGTGGCAGAGGTTTCTGGTAAACTAGCACGTGGTCGCCATACAACGCGCCATACAGAATTATTTGAATTGCCTGGGGGTGGTCTACTCGCAGACACTCCCGGATTTAATCAACCGGATTTGGATTGTAGTCCTGAAGAACTAGTATATTACTTCCCAGAAGCTAGAGAGCGGTTAGCAGTATCTAGCTGTCGATTTAGTGACTGTTTGCATCGAGACGAGCCTGATTGTGTGGTGCAGGGGGACTGGGAAAGGTACGAACATTACTTAGAATTTTTAGAACAAGCGATCGCGCGTCAAACTCAGCTGCAACAACAAGCGGATCCTGAGTCAACACTGAAAATTAAAACCAAAGGTAAAGGTAAGCAGCAATATGAACCAAAGTTAGAGAGTAAAAAATATCGTCGCGTTTCCCGGAAGACACAGTTACAAGCGTTAGAACAATTATATCAAGATGCGGAAGACTAACAGACTAAAGGGCGGTTTTTTCTCATTAGCTGTGAGCAAATATTGTGAAAGGTAAAGGGAAACAGAAAAGTCAACTCACGATCCCATAAAGTCCTAAAATATTGTTAATTTCCCTCATCCCTCCTCCTTCAACTTACAGTAATACCCTTAAATAACTATGGCTATCGGCTACGTCGCCCTCGTACTTCACGCGCATCTACCGTTCGTTCGTCACCCAGAAAGTGACTATGTATTAGAAGAAGAATGGCTTTATGAAGCCATCACCGAAACATACATTCCTTTATTAAAAGTATTTGAGGGCTTAAAGAAAGACGGTATCGACTTTAAAATTACCATGAGTATGACACCCCCTCTGGTGTCCATGCTCCGTGACCCCCTACTGCAAGAACGTTATGACGCGCACTTAGCCAAATTAGAAGAACTGACAGAACTAGAAGCGGAGCATAATATCAATAATGGCCATCTTTGTTACCTAGCTGAACACTACGCCACTGAGTTTAACGAAGCGCGTCAGGTATGGGAAAAGTATAAGGGTGACCTGGTAACAGCATTTAAGCAATTCCAAGATACTAATAACTTAGAAATTATTACTTGTGGTGCTACCCACGGCTATCTACCACTGATGAAAATGTACCCCCAAGCGGTGTGGGCGCAAATTCAAGTAGCGTGTGAACACTATGAGCAAACCTTTGGCCAAGCTCCCAGAGGTATTTGGTTACCAGAATGCGCTTACTATGAAGGTGTGGAGCGAATGCTGGCGGATGCTGGTTTACGCTATTTCCTCACGGATGGACATGGGATTTTATACGCCCGTCCCCGCCCCCGCTTTGGTACTTATGCGCCAATTTTTACAGAAACTGGTGTGGCGGCTTTTGGTCGAGACCATGAATCTTCTCAGCAGGTATGGTCATCTGAGGTGGGTTATCCGGGTGCAGCAGAATATCGGGAATTTTACAAGGATTTGGGCTGGGAAGCCGAATATGAGTACATTAAGCCCTATATTATGCCCAATGGTCAACGCAAAAATACCGGCATTAAGTATCATAAGATTACCGGGCGGGGTTTAGGTCTTTCCGACAAGGCACTTTATGATCCTTATTGGGCAAGGGAAAAAGCGGCAGAACACGCTGCTAACTTTATGTATAATCGTGAGAGACAATCTGAGCATTTACACGGTATCATGGGTCGCCCGCCAATTATCGTTTCACCCTATGATGCAGAGTTATTTGGCCACTGGTGGTATGAGGGTCCCTGGTTTATTGATTACCTGTTCCGCAAGTCATGGTATGATCAAGAAACTTATCAAATGACTCATCTGGCTGACTATTTACGCGCAGAACCCACTCAGCAGGTTTGTCGTCCTTCCCAGTCGAGTTGGGGTTATAAGGGTTTTCATGAGTATTGGTTAAATGAAACAAATGCTTGGATTTATCCACATTTACACAAAGCAGCGGAACGAATGATTGAAATATCCCGCCTGGAAGCTGAAGACCAATTGCAAGAAAAGGCTCTCAACCAAGCTGCGCGGGAACTTTTACTAGCACAGTCTTCTGACTGGGCTTTTATTATGCGGACAGGAACTATGGTACCTTATGCTGTACGCAGAACGCGATCGCACTTGATGCGTTTTAATAAGCTCTATGAAGATGTGAAAATTGGTAAGGTTGATAGTGGTTGGTTGGAAAAGGTGGAATTAATGGATAATATTTTCCCTGACATCAACTATCGGGTTTACCGTCCTTTATAGTATAGCTGTTCAAACCCATTTCCCTGGCTTCTCACCAGAGGTTGGGGATTAGTGTTTTGAGTTTTTTGTGTTTCATAGGGTTTTTGGTTCTATATGCTCAGTGATCAAGCCTTTTTTATACTAGTGGAGTAGACACCAAGTTCTCTATTCCCTATTCGCTGCAATTTTTCCATCTTTAGGTTAAGTTTGAAGTAATTTGGTGATTTAATCCCAGGAGCTATTGCTATGGATGTGCTGATTGAATCTACAAGGGATTTTGAGCAGGATTTAGAGCAATTTAGTAATACAGAAAAATTTAAGATTATTAAAAAATTGAATAGCTATGTTGAGTTGCTCTCAATAGACAAAAATCTATTTTACAAACATAGCGCACAGTTAAGAAATATCAGACTCAATGAAAATTATGATTCTTCTATATATTCTCTGAGGATTAATGAAAATCTGAGAATTATTCTCACGATTGATGATGATCCTATTTTTGAGAGAACTGTAATAACTTTATTTAGAGCAGTTAAGGCTGAAGATGCAGCAAAAGCATATAATTCAGTTGCGGAAACTCTTTATCAAGATTTCACTATAGAGAATCAAGAGATTGAGGTTTCTACTTGCTAATGGTAAAAATTAAGCCCCTTTTAGATGAGTATGGTGTCATCCATGAAGCAATTAAGATTTTACCACAAGATTTGAAACTTGATTTTCTGGAAGCTTTGGCGGAATTGGAGGACAATGAGTGTCATAGAACCAGAAACTTTCCTAAAACCCGACTCCATAAAGTCACAGGTATTAAACAAGCCATATATAGAGCAGACATCGATAAAATATCAGGATGGCGCATCCATATTCAATATATTGAAGGAAAAATACATTTAAAAGACATCATCGAAGGTCAACAACATGATGATGTGATTAAAGTGATTAAGTCAAAGAAAGATAGGTACGAATAAACATTGTCAAACCCCTATAGCTTAAGCCATGCTACGCTGTTACAAACAAAAATACGTCCGCCATCCCGGATAAATCCTGCAGCTAATCAAACTGAATACTGGAATTTTGCCTAGTTTACTGATTTGAGAATCTCCGGGAATCTGGACAAGTTCAGGTGATAGAGTTAATTATCATACATGAAATGATTGGGGTTATCACTCTCCTCCACAGGCCAATCCTCATTTTCGCCACCAATATATAAATCTTCTATAGTCACATATTCCTCATTTAACTGTTTGAGAGCGTTGATTAAAATGTCAAGAGCGATCGCATCTGCGGTTCCCATGTCAAACCAACAACGGGCCCATTGTCCTTCATACTCAAACTCGCCCATATTATGCATGAGTGCCATTAAGCTTTTATCATACCCTTGGGAGTCATAATTCATATAGCTGATTTCCAGTCCTGTTTCTTGAACTTGGAGATTTTCGGCATTAAATGCGCCTAATTTTCCCAGATAGAACCAAGAGTTAAAAACTTCTTCTACGTATTGCTTTTCACCTTCAGATGGAATTGTACTGAACTTTAACCAAATCCACACATCAAAAGGGTTAATTTCACGGAACTGAATTTGCATCGCGGGGGAATATTTAGGTTAATTTTTAGGGAATGGGGAGACGCGACGAATCGCGCCTGTATATGATTATTCTCCATTTTCAGTTAATTATTCCAACTATTCAGGGTGTTAAAGGTATTATTACGTTCCCGCTCTATTTGTTTGACCAAATCCGCTGGAAGTTGGGATCTTTTAGCCAAGGCTTTGTCGAAGTTAACTACGGCTTCTTGGATGATTGACTGACTTTTAAGTTGTTGTCCTTGTTCTCTGAGGATTTGAGCTTTGAGATAATACAATTCTGGATGTTCAGATGTAGTTTTTAAAGCACTGTTGACATATTCTAAAGCCTGAGAATACTGTTTTAAATCCCGATAAGCAACGGCTATACCTCTATCCGCTAGGTATTTAGGTCCAGCATTGACCTTTAATCTAGCAATTGCATCATCGGGATTGGCGAAGGGTAAATTTACAGCTAGCATCAAGTCCATATAGCCTTTGAGTAAATTCAGTTCTGGATCTTGAGGGGCGATCGCCTCAGCCCTGTCTAGATATTGATATACTTGACGCAGGCGAGTTAAAGCTTGTGGTGCACCTCTGAGGGTACCTTCACGGGTAATAATTGTTGCTCCTTGAAAAAAGTGTCCCACAGCCGTGTATATATTCCCACGTAATTTGTCTGTAGCAATCAGTTTTTCTGCAGCTTCTAGGGTTTTCTGGCTGTAAGTCTCGAGTTTGGCTAAATCTTTATTGGCGTAGGCTAAAGATGCCTTCATGGCGTAAGCTAAAGGTTCGTTGGGTTCGCTGGATATTGCTTTTTCCAGGTAACTTTGGGCGGCTAGATAATCACCCTTTTGGAAAATTGCCTGAAAAGCGGCTTCTGTATTGTCTCCAATATTACGAGGTTCATTGGTTCGGAATGGGTCTCCGGCTAAAGAGGGATTAACCCATAAATTAAGTGCTATGACTGCTGTAAAGGTTGTCTGAGCTAGCTTGGTGAGTTGAGAAAGGCGTTTATTCATGGTCACCCTGAAAAAATAAATATTGTTAAAATCGTGGCAAGTAATACTTAAAATCCCGAGAAAATCAACTATAGTTCCTATCGCGTTCAACCTCAATATTGTACAAAGGTAGACTGTGGTTGTCATGGCTGGTTCCCGTTGTCCCTTGTCTTTTTTGCAGGTGAAGTCTGTCAGAGTTTAGAAAAGGAGAAGAGCGGTTAAGCTATGGAAAATTATCATCACGAGTGATTCGCCAACTTTTTATTAGTCCTGACAAATGCTCTATATTAGAAATCTCAGTTATCATCCTACAGCCAGCCCGGTGGCGATTCTGAAATCGATTAATCTAGAGTTAGCACCCCAGCAGCTGGGTATGATTATTGGTCCGAGCGGTTCGGGTAAAAGTACTTTACTAGAAATTTTATCTGGACTAGCTGAACCAACTTCAGGGTCAGTTTTTTGGCGGGAACAAGAACTTATCCCCGAACAGCTACAACAGTTAGCTGGGTTAGTGTTTCAGTTCCCAGAGCGGCACTTTTGCGGTGGTACAATTTTAGAAGAATTGCGTTTAGGACATCCTGAATTAGGTTCAGAGCGAGTTAGACAAGCATTAAGCGCCGTGGGGTTAGAGCATTTATCCCTTGGTGCACCACCCCATGCTTTAAGTGGTGGACAGCAGCGGCGTTTGGCTTTGGCTGTGCAATTGATTCGTCAACCCAATATATTATTGTTGGATGAACCTACAGCGGGTTTAGATTGGTCAATGCGTCAGCAATTAGTTAATTTATTGGCGAACCTCAAAGAAGATTGGATGCTGTTGATTGTAACTCATGATGCTGGTGATATGCTGGCGATCGCTGATCGTTGTTGGACACTGAACCACGGTGAACTACAGTCAGTAGAACCCGAGATACTCAAAGCGAAAATTAAAGAAACCCAAACACCTG
Source organism: Anabaena sp. CS-542/02 (assembly GCF_028331085.1). Lineage (NCBI taxonomy): Bacteria > Bacillati > Cyanobacteriota > Cyanophyceae > Nostocales > Nostocaceae > Anabaena > Anabaena sp. CS-542/02. The sequence continues at coordinate 11,678 of NZ_JAQMTM010000111.1, read as the reverse complement.
TATAAAACAGTTAAATACTGACTGATGACTAACTCATTGCCAGGAATGGCACATATATGGCAGCATACCCTGAATTGGCTACCCCAGGAAGAGCAGCAACAAAAATTTCAGCAATTGTATGAATTAATTATAGAAGGTAATCGGCAATTAAACTTAACCCGCATTACCGAACCCCAGGAATTTTGGGAAAAACATCTTTGGGACTCCTTACGAGGAATCGCACCACAAGGGGGATTGATTCCATCTGTTTTAGAAAATGCTTCTGTAATTGATATTGGTACAGGTGCGGGTTTTCCTGGTGTTCCCATAGCAATTGCTCTGCCTAATTGTCAAATTACTCTGGTAGATTCAACCAGGAAGAAAGTTAATTTTATTGACGAGGTATTGACTAAATTAACTCTTAGCAATAGCAAAACTGTGGTTGGGAGGGCGGAGGAAATAGGTCATCATCCCCAGCACCGCAAAACCTACGATGTAGCTTTAATTAGGGCGGTTGGTAATGCTGCGGTTTGTGCGGAGTATACTCTACCATTACTTAAACAGGGTGGTTTGGCTGTAATTTATCGTGGTAATTGGACAGTAGAGGAAACTACAGCTTTGCAAAATGCTGTTAGCCAATTAGGTGGGGTAATTGAATTAGTTGATCAATTTACCACACCTTTAACTAACAGCATGCGTCATTGCGTATATTTGCGGAAAGTTGCAACTACCGCAGCTAGTTTTCCCCGCGCTGTTGGTATACCCACTCAAAAGCCGCTATGAGTTTATGCTAAACCCAATCTATCCAAAATAAAAGCGTCTTCAAAAGCTAGCTCTCGCAAGCTTTCATAACGTCCAGAAGGGCCGCCATGTCCGGCCTCCATGTTGGTTTTGAGTAACAGCAGATGATCATCTGTTTTCAGTTCCCGGAGTTTGGCTGTCCATTTGGCGGGTTCCCAATATTTGACCCGGGAATCATTTAAACCGGCGGTAATCAATGTATCTGGGTAATCTTGGGGGGTGACGTTATCATAGGGTGAGTAGGATTTCATGTAGTCATAATAAACTTTGTCGTTGGGATTTCCCCATTCTTCCCATTCCATTGCTGATAGGGGTAGGGAAGTATCTAAAATTGTGGTGACTACATCCACAAAGGGAACGTTAGCTACAACTACTTTAAACAAATCAGGACGCATATTCATTACTGCACCCATTAATAAACCCCCCGCACTACCCCCGGTAATTGCTAGGCGATCGCTGCTTGTCCAACCTTGACTAATTAAATACTCGGCAGAGGCGATAAAGTCTGTAAAGGTGTTCTTTTTTTGTAAAAATTTGCCTTGTTCATACCACTTGCGCCCCATTTCTTCACCACCACGAATATGAGCAATGGCAAATACTACCCCCCGGTCTAAGAGTGTTAGTCTGGTGGATGAAAACGATGCTGGGTAGGAGGAACCATAAGCACCATATCCTGTGAGTAACAAAGGGTTTTTACCATCTTTATTAGTTCCCCGTTTGTAAACAATGGAGATGGGGACTTTTGTCCCGTCGGTGGCGTTGGCCATGAGCCATTGACTTTCATATTGACTGGGGTCATATCCTCCCAAAACTTCCGTCTGTTTTTTTAATTCCCGCTGGTTTGTTTCCATGTTGTAATCAAAAACAGATTGGGGAGTAATTAAGGAAGTATAATTAAACCGCAGTACTTGAGTGTTAAATTCTGGGTTACTACCTTCAAAAAATTCATAGGTTGGTTCCGGGAAAATTATATTATTTTCCTCTCCTGTAGATAGGTTTTGTACCCTTGCAGTTTGCAATCCGCCTTTTCTTTCATAAATTACCAGGTGATTGGCAAACGGACTGACCCCTAATAATAGCACATCTTCTCTGTGGGGAATGATGGTTTCCCAATTTTCTAGGGATGGGTTAGCTACAGGTGTTTTGACTAATTTAAAATTAGTGGCTGCGTCGTTGGTGACAATATAAAAGTTATTATTATGATGGTCTACATCATATTCCACTCCTGTAGTTCGGGGGCGAATGATCTGAAAATTACCATAAGGATTATTAGCATCTAAATAGTGAACTTCTGTGGTGATGCTACTTTGCATCACCATGAATATATATGATTGGCTGCGGGTTTTCTCAACGTGTAAATGATAGGTATCATCTTTTTCTTCATATATTAATACATCTTTTTGCGGACAATTTCCTAATTTATGTGTGAGGAGTTGGTAGGGACGATTAGCATCATCAATTTTAGTGTAAAATGCTGTTTGATTGTCGTTACTCCAGACCAAGGAAAAATAAGTTTTGGGAATGGTCTCTGGATATAACTGATGTGTGTTGAGGTCAAGGAAACACAACAGATATTCCTCTGAGCCTGTAGTATCAAAGGAATAAGCTAATATTTGATGATTGGGGCTGATGGCAAATACACCTAAATCAAAGAAGTCTTGACCTTGAGCTAATTCGTTTTCATCTAAGAGGATTTCCTCTGGTGCGTCTAAACTGCCTTTTTTACGGCAATGAATGGGATAGGATTTACCGGCTTCTGTGCGAGAATAATAATAATATTCATCTTTTAGGGATGGAACTGATAAATCTGTTTCTTTAATGCGGGAGAGCATTTCATTGTAAAGCTGGGTTTGCAGCGTCTCTGTGTGCTGCATCATTGCTGCTGTATAGGCGTTTTCTGCTTCTAGATAGGGGAGGAGTTGTGGGTGGTCTAGGTCACGCATCCAAAAGTATTTATCTAGACGGCGATCGCCATGCAATTCTAAAACCTGGGGGTGTTCCTCAGCAATGGGTGGTGTGACTATTTTGTTTAAAACTTGGTCTTTATTCATAATGTTTAACCTATGGTCAAGTACTCACTAGCTATTACTCAGGTAAGATGAGCTAGAAATTTTGGTTGGGCGATGAGAGTTTCTCTTTAAACTACATAAGCCAAGTGCTGGTATTACTCCGAGAATGATAGCTTTAAATGATTGTTCACTCCAATACAATATAGGAGTATGATGTATTTGGGGCATCAAATTTCGTACCAGGGAAAGAACCCCAGTAAAAAGACTGATAGCTAAAAAGCAGACAGAAGGCAGGAAAATCCATAACCAGGCTGGTTTGGCGTAGCGCCGCAACACTAACCATTGGCACAGTCCTAGCCAGATTCCGCTGCAAATATAGAGAATTGTTGACAAAAGTCCTGTGATGGCAAACTGAGGAAAAATATATTTTACCCAGTTCATGGTAGCGGTGTGAGCAATCAACCAACCTGCACTGGTAGCTACTGTCCATAGCCTACCGGAAATATAGCCACCTAGGACAAGGGCTTGATCGGCGGCGAAAATTACTGCAAATATGATGGTGCTGAGTATTTGAACCCAAGGGAAAGAATCGGCAGGGGCGAAGTTGCCCAGGATGAGCCTTTCTAAAGCTATGCTGGCTATGGTAGCTACAAACCATCCGCAGATAGTGATCAAGGTAAACTGAAGAAAAAACTTGCGTCTTTCCAGTGGGGGTATTAAGAAATTTTTCGAGTGGGGGGGTAGATGCAACATGGATTGAATGATGAAAGTACAGCATTAACTGTTATGCTGAGAGGTCACCCTCTGTAACAAGGTTATCTAGTGAATGATAAGCTAAACAGTGGCATAAAAAGAATCACTTAGGAATAAGCATTAAATGGGTGTTTCGTTAACGTCTCCTCATCTCCTCCGAGCTGCACGTGGTGAAGTAGTAGATCGTCCTCCTGTGTGGATGATGCGACAAGCAGGACGATACATGAAAGCATATCGAGATTTAAGGGAAAAATATCCTTCCTTCCGCGATCGCTCGGAAATTCCCGAAGTGGCGATCGAAGTTTCCCTACAACCTTGGAAAGCATTCCGCCCAGATGGGGTGATTTTATTTTCGGATATTGTTACCCCTTTACCTGGTTTGGGGATTGAAATGGATATTGCAGAGGGTAAAGGCCCGATTATTCATTCCCCCCTACGGAGCCAAGCACAAATTGAGCAGCTGCGTCCCCTAGAACCAGAAGTATGTCTACCCTTTATTAAGACTATCTTGCAGGCTTTACGTCAGGAAGTGGGTAATCAGTCCACAGTTTTAGGGTTTGTGGGCGCACCCTGGACTTTAGCAGCTTATGCGGTGGAGGGTAAGGGTTCTAAAACTTACTCTGTGATTAAAAATATGGCCTTCTCAGACCCAACTATGTTACATCAACTGTTGGCTAAGTTGGCTGATGCGATCGCTGTTTATACCCGCTATCAAATTGATTGCGGCGCTCAAGTGGTGCAGATGTTTGACTCTTGGGCTGGTCAACTCAGTCCCCAAGATTATGATACCTTTGCTCTGCCTTATCAGCAACGGGTGTTTGAGCAAGTTAAACAAACTCATCCTGATACACCGTTAATTTTGTTAGTTAGCGGTAGTGCGGGGGTGTTGGAAAGAATGCCAAAATCAGGTGCTGATATTGTCACCGTAGATTGGGCTGTGGATATGGCGGAAGCTCGGGCGAGATTGGGTAAACAGGTCAAGGTTCAGGGAAATCTTGACCCCGGTGTTTTATTTGGTTCTCAGGATTTCATCCGCGATCGCATTATTGATACAGTGCGTAAGGCTGGTAATTGGGGCCATATCCTCAATCTCGGTCATGGTGTGTTACCAGAAACACCAGAGGAAAATGTGGCTTTCTTCTTTGAAACAGCAAAGCAACTCAAAGCTGTAGGGGTTTAGTTGTATTTCCTGAATTGGCTGTGGGGTGGGCATCTTGCCCGCCCTTATTATATTATACCCCCATCAAATCTTATTTAGTGGGCATCTTGCCTGCCCCATGATATAGTTGAAGTATTAATTTAAGTATTAATTTAAGTATTAATTTATCAGAAAATACCATGCAAAAAAAACGGATTTTAGTCACTGGTGCCAGTGGTTGTATAGGTCATTATATTACTGAAGCTTTAATTGAAAATACCAGTCACGAGTTATATTTACTCGTGAGGAACCCGGCAAAATTACAAGTTGATACTCAAGTGCGATCGGGTATCAATGTCATTCAGGGTGATATGGCCAAAATTCACCTGTTGGCTGATTTGTTACCGACAATTGATACCGCAGTCCTGACCGCTACCGCTTGGGGAGGTGACCAGACCTTTGATGTGAATGTCTCTAAGACCCTGGAGTTAATCAAAATGCTCGACCCTGTACGCTGTCAACAGGTGATTTATTTCTCCACAGCTAGTGTGTTAGACCGTCATAACCAACCCCTCCCGGAAGCAGGGGAAATTGGTACTGACTATATTCGTTCTAAATATGATTGTCTGCAAAAGATGTCCCAGCTAGAAATGGCCGGGAAAATTACTAAGGTTTTCCCTACTTTGGTTTTGGGTGGGGATGAGACTAAGCCCTATTCCCATCTGACAGCGGGGATTGCAGAAGTAACTAAATATATTAACTTAATTCGCTTTTTGCAGGTAGATGGCAGTTTTCATTTTATCCATGGACAAGATATTGCCACTGTGGTAGAATATTTAATAGATTCACCACCTCAAGGAAATCAACCCCGTCAATTTGTTTTAGGACAACCGGCTTTAACGGCTAACCAAGCAGTGGCGGATGTCTGCGCCTATCTCCAGAAAAAGATTTATTTTCGCATTCCCCTATCATTGGCTTTAGCTAACTTAATTATTGCAGTATTTCGTATTCAAATGGCGGCTTGGGATAGATTCTGTATGAACTATCGTCACTTTAATTATGATCATGTGATTAATCCTGGTATTTGGGGGTTGCCAAACTACTGTGCAACCATGAGGGATGTTTTAAGAATTAGCGGTGTTAAGGAGGGGAAAGTATGAAAAGGTTAGTTTTAACTGTGGTGGTGTGGGTGTTAATCTCTCCAGGGGTTCAGGGTCAAACAGTTCCAACACTTCCAGCTAGAATTACCCGTCCTAATGTGACGGTTCCCAGAGTTCCCAATATTACCCCACCGTCAATTAATAACCGCCTCGTTACTCCCCCCTCTGTGACTATCCCCAATGAACGTACTACAACGGATGTTGTGGGAATATCCAACATTGATGTGACTACTACACCCACAATTAATATACCCAGGGTCACAGTACCCAGTAGTTCGGTAAACCGTCCAGTTGTGGGTAGACCCTCTGTAAGTACTAATCCCACCATTAGTTTACCCAGGGTGACAAGACCAAATATCTCCATTACCCAACCGTCGGTGAATGTACCCAGGACTACGGGGTTAGAATCAGGGGTGAGATTTAATGGTAATTTAGTTGATCCGCAACCTCCGTTACCAACAGGAGAGGGAACATTTACTTTTACTTTAGATTAAAATACTTTAGATTAAAGCCTGTTCCTATCAACAGTCAACGGTATGGCTGACGCCACGCTATCGCTATCGACTCCGCTCACCGACCACAGTCAACGGTTCGACTCCGCTCACCGACCACAGTCAACCGTCAACCGTCAACACTTTATAATTTAACTTGCAAGTTGAGTTGTCCTCGCCAACCACTTTCACTGTTTTGGATGCGAGAGTCGATCGCTATTTTAGAGTCAGGACTTTGATAACGCACTATCATTCCTAGGTAACTACTTCTAAACTGAATGTCGGAGTCAGGTAATGTGACAGAGCGAATATTCCTAGCTATGTTTCCATATCGGTTATTGGGGGAGTTGACATAGGAAGCACCCATAGTTAAAGTCCCACTCTGGGGGTTGCTGAATACATTATATGTAGCTTCCATTCTGTAGATTGTTTCCTGGGTGACGGATACAGAAGCATTGATATTTAAACTACTTTGATGGGAGAAGTTCAGGGATGCAAAACCGACTGGAGTACCTAAGTTATCGTTGTTGACACCGGGGTTGAGGATGGGAGGGGAATAACTTAAGACTGGATAGAATACGAGGTTAAAATCCCGTCGGTTGTATTGAAATACATTCCCTACGGAAATGGTTGACAGATTTAAAATATTGGCATTAGTATTATAGTTAAAATTAATAAAAGGTGAACTGCTCATAATTCGCCGCCATTGGTTGTTTTGGTCATAAGCTACACTTGTAAAATCTGTCTTGGCGGAAAATTTGAATGTACCCCCCATAGAGGTTTCTTTGATACCATTGGAATTAATTAAATTACCACTGTCCATGGGTGCAGAATCTGGGGAGGGATTAAACCACATTCCCGCTGCTAGGGCATAATTAATCTTATCTACACTCCCAGCCATGAGCAGTTCCATGGTGGGGAGGTAAACATCTCCTATGTAGGAGTATGTTTCAATGGTTCTGTCTTGAGCAGTACTCAATACCATGCGTCCAGACCCTCTAGCAAAGGCTTTACCTCCACCAGGGATAGGAACAGCAGTGAGGATTTCACTAGAATCGAAGACTACGGATTGATTAAATAAGTTTTCTCCGTTACTGTTTTCTGCTTGAATAAAGCTGACACCGATGGTTCTATTATTATCAGTATTACTATTATTATTATTAGTATTACCAACGTTACGAGGGCTAATATTAATACCTATGAAGGCTATGGGGTTGAGGGTGGAAGGAGTCACAGACTCGATGAAAAATTTCTGGGGACTCCAATCATTGACTATTTGACCAATAAATTGAACTGTTCTTTTATAGAGTCCGGTTCTGAGTTGGGATAATAAGGAACTGTTGGGGGTGACGTTTCCTGTGAAGGTGTAACTTCCTGAGACTTGGGAGAGGTTGGTATTACTATCAGCATAACTTAGGGTACTATTTAGGCGTTGATTCATTTGTCTTCTTTCTCCCGAGGTGGCTTTGGTATTCAGACTCCCTAGGGGTTGGAGGTTGTGATATCTGTTTTTTGCTTCCTCCAGACTTTGGTTTAAATTATGGGGATTAATGAGGCTAAATAGGCTCCCGGATACTAAGCCTATGGTAGAATTGAGACTTTGATTTAGGTCTGTATTGTTCCATTGGTCGCTAGTTACAGATAAACCGGGATTACTAAAAACATTAGTGTAATTTAATTGAATTTTTTCTGGGTCATAGTCAATTGATGTGCGGTTATGGGAGGAGGTGAGTGTATATCTTGACCAATATTTACTCCCATGGGATTGGGTGGAGGTGGTAACTTGCGGTCTGCTTTGACCTAAGTTATTCCACATGAGGGAGTTGAGATAATATACATCTTTTTCTTGTTGTGTTAAAAAGGGATTGCTCAAAAGGGCGACTAAACTATCATTGTCTGTTTGTCCTAGGCGTAAATTTTTGACTCCTGGTTTAGAGCTAAGTTGGGGTTGAAATGAAAAGCTTTGTCCGGTGAAAATATCTCCGGGGGTGATACCCGCAGCGATGAGGTTTTCCCGTGGGATAATACTACCAGGTTCTAAGGTGACACCGTTATTTAATAGGGGACTGAAATTGATGGTGGGGAATCCTTGTAAGAATTGAGGAGCATTATCAAATTTTAAGTTTTCAAAGAAAGAACCCCCTCCTAAAGGTTCATAGGTGGTAGCTGCTTTAACTGCATCTAGTAAGAATCTTTCTTGGGTAACAGTACCATTAGGTCTGATGATATTGAGGTTGAACTGTGGGGTATTAAGGGGGTTGGTTCCTGGGGGTAGGGTGATTTGTGCAACCCCAGCGGTAAAGTTGAGGTCTTCTGGTTTATCGACTCCTACTAACTTTTTAAAGTCGATGGGAATACCTACAGCTAGTTGTGTCCCTGTAAAGGTTGTGGAAACTTTGATGGTTTGTGTGGTGGTTTGGTGAGTAGTTGAACCTTGGTAACTGACATGGAAATGATTACCTTGGGTTTCTATGACTACTCGGTTGTTGTCTAAGACCCAGTAAAGTTGTTTTTCTTGGGGATATAAGGAAATGTTGGCGGATTGGATGAAGGAATGTCGCTGGGTATCGCCTTTGGGAATTTTACCTAGGTTGAAGTTGATGTTGGAATAGAAGCTAAATTTTGCAGGTTGAAAGTTGCGGGGGTTGATGGCGAGTTTATCGCTGGTATTGACTAGGTATGGGTATCTGGAGGCGCTACTTTCTAAAAGGTTACGCACTAACGCTGTGGTTAGTTGTCTGTTTTCTTCTGGTGTGGGTGGTGTGGGTGGTGTGGGTGCGGGTTCCGGTGGTGGTGTTTCTGGGATAGGTAGAGGGGGTAATTCTTCAGGAACTATGGGTACGGGTAATCTGGGGTCATCCTGTTCTGGGGGGAGTTGAGTTTGTCTTTGTTCTCTATTCTGTACTAGTAATAGTTGTGGGTTAGTTTTGGGTGTGGTTGTGGTTTGGTTTGGATTGTTAGCTGGGGGGTTGGGGAAGTTTAAATTAACTATGAGACGGTAAGATACAGGAAAAATTGCCGATGGGGTATGATTGGCATCTGGGAAATGGGGAGTTGGATTTAAGTTGATGTTTTGATTGACTAATATGGTCTGGGGTATCAAGGAGTTAATATTACTGCTTCTGGGAGGAATGGTAAGATATGTTTCCTCCAGGTTGGGGTCTGTGGGTTCTGCTGGTTGTAGATCATCATCATTACTACCAGGTATGGTTGGTTGTGGTGTAAGGGCGATCGCTTTGTTTGGTAAAATCGCGGATAGGCACAAAGTTATAAGTATCCCAACATCTTGTTTACGCATCAAGGGAACACACCGAATAGGTAAGAGGTGGGGATGGGAGGTATCATCGATGGTTATCCACAGGGGGCCAGGGAATGAATTCCCTGGCTAAAAGCTTAAGTCGGTTTTTAACCGACTAGGTTGACGGTTGAGGGTTGACGGTTGATGGGGAATGAATTAAGAGTCTAAAAGCTGACAGCGCACTACACCCCCATAGTTAGAGACCAGGGGCACTGTGCGGGTTTTTTGGTAGTTGATCTGGTATCAACATCCTCATCACAGGTCAATTGTGGGGGCGGTTGAGGGTGATGATCGTCCTATTGATATTTATACAACAATTTGCATAAGTTTGTGAAAGGAATATCAAGGAATATTAATTTATATTATAGTATTATACTTTTTTACGGTGTGTTCCGGTGTGTTCGGTGTGTTCCCTAAGAGGATGTTTGTCAAGTCATGATTATTGTATCGAATATTCTTTTACCCCACCCTCTCCTTGCAAGGGTAGGTTTTTAATATGATCTGTGAAGGCAAGACTAGGAAGACAAGGAAGGGAAGTGGACAAGGAAGATTTTATACGGACAATGATCTTTTAAGGGGCTATTTTTCTTACTAAAAATACAGACTTTGTACTGTTTTTCTCCCTTGTCACCTTGTCCACCTTGTCCACCGAGTCTTGTCCTTGTAAGAGGAGGGGACTAGATTTTGTTGTTTTTTGTGCGATCGGTGAGCGAAGTCGAACCGTCAACCGTCAACCGTCAACCGTCAACCGTCTCTAATTACCTTAAGTTTGTGAAAGCAATATCAATTGGTGGGGTGTTTAATCAGTGTAGTTAAGTTAGTAAGTATTTACTAGCTTTGGTCTCAACATTTATATCAGGTGTTTCAATCATGGATACAAACTCTAAAAAACTCTCGAAAGCTGCGGCTATTGCTTCTCTGTTAGCAGGGGGCGCGGTTGCAGGTTCTTTTATTGCTGCGCAACCAGCACAGGCTCAAACTGCTAACAGTGCTAGTGTGGCGGTGACCAATATTTTAAGTAATGGTAACACTGTCACCTTCGCTGGAGAGGTTATTATGCCAGAAGCAGATGCAATTGTAAATGGTGAAGTGACTTTGAGTCTTGCCTATACTCAGCCTGTTGGTGTAGGTAGTGGTAATGTCATGTTACAATCTGCGACCCTGAATGTCGGTGATACCCCAACAGCAGGCGTACAATCAGTGGCTGCAGCTACGGCGCGGGCTATTGATGCGGCTCTAACTCAATCTCGTTTCGGCGATATTATTGGGATTGTGGAAGCTGCTGGTTTGGACTAGTTAAGGAAAGTCGGCGACTCCTCCTCTTTGGCGGTTGAAGGAATCGTCAACTAACTGCATTCTTTCCCCCTATGTGCCATAGGGGGACGTAATATGATTCTACTGCTGATGAGATTAAATATGCGATCTGGTTTTCTCCGGATGTGAAGCTGAGGGTTGGCGAATAGTGGGATGGTCAATAAGTAGAGTGTCCCAATGATGAAAGCCAACTGTATGCACATATCGCGGGTGTCGGTGGTGGCATTTTTGTTAACGGTTGCAGGGTCATTTACGGGGGCATTTATTTGGGGGAAACCGGCTCTGGGTGAGTCGCGGGTTTCTGTGTCGGTAAGTAGTATTTCACCGAATGGACTTAATAATACTTTGGCGGTGGAAACGGTGTTTCCCCAAGGGGTTGTGGGTCCTAGTGGTGTGGTGAGAGTGGGTATTAATTATGGCTCTGTGGGTGAAGGTTCTGGTCAGGTGGTAATTTTGGGGGCAAATATTACGGCTGATTCAGTAGTTTTGTCTAATAGTTTGGAGGCTGCTGTGGCGCGTGCTATTGATGTTGGTGTGAATAGTAACCGTTATGGTGATGTGATTAATATTATTAGGGCTTGGCAAGGTAATGGTTTTGCTGGTTTGGATTAAGGGGTGATGGTTGACGGTGGTCGCTGAGCGGAGTCGAACCGTTGACGGTGGTCGCTGAGCGGAGTCGAACCGTTGACGGTGGTCGCTGAGCGGAGTCGAACCGTTGACGGTGGTCGCTGAGCG